>JAQBEX010000138.1:0-28868 GCA_032123675.1 Actinomycetes bacterium | reverse complement strand
AACGTGCGGGCAGTCGCTCGCCTCGCCGAGGTCCACCCCGACACAATCCGACGCAACGAGGATCTCTACGGGGAGATCCGCACCCTGCGCGGAGAGAACCCACGCCGCGCGGCACCTTCCCGGCCCACCCCCCGGGAGTCGGCCGACCTGCGTGACATGACGGCTCGATTCCACGCAGCCCGCACCGACATCCAGCACCTGCGCGCGGCGCTCGCCACCGCCCAGGCTGTCGCCCACCAAACCCTGGGAGAAATCGGCCCAGCCCTTGACCGCAGCGAGTCACAGCAGCTCAAGGACGAAGCCGCTGACCTTCGGGTCCAACTCACCAACGCCCGCGCACTCGTGCGCGACGGGGAACGGCGCATCGAAAGCCTCCAGGGTGAACTCGACGCGACCCGAGAGCTGGCCCGCGACTACCTCCGAGAACTCACCGCCGCCCACCAGGAGTCGGCCCTCCTTCGTAGAGACCTCAGCGCTCTGAAGATCCAGCGAGCCAGAAACAGCCAGCAACCCAAGCTCACAGGACATGGCCGGGCTTCTGCCTCGCTTGGGGCAGAGCCCGATCGGTGATCAGCTCGGCTGGTCGCCATACGCCGCCGTAAGGGATGCCTTGGGTCCACATCGCCCTCCTCTGAAGGGACCCACTTGCTGGCCTTGATCGCTACCAGGGTGCCGGACACCAGAACGGTGGCGGGACCGGTTGGGAAACCAGCGGGTCCACTCCACGAGAGCCACTGATTGCGGCATGTCGCACACTCTCTAGCCCTCGTGAATGACGGGTGGGCTGCACATAACCGGAACGGGGCGCCTGCGGTTACGAGTCAGCGACTCAAGCCATGTCCGTGCTCGTGCTGGACAAGGAGGTCACGCTCGTCTCGGGCGCTGCAGAGGACGAGGACCGCTACGGGCGGTTGCTGCGCTACGTCGATGTGGGTGCTGTGGGTGCTGTGGGTGCTGTGGATGTCGTGGATGTCGGCCTGTCGCTGATCGAGGACGGCTGGGCGATGGCCCGCTACGACAGCCGTGACGGATACGGCGCGCATCCGCGCCAGGAGCAGTACGTCGCTGCCGACCTGGCCACCCCGGACCTCGGCTGCTATCCCGACAGCGAGCCCTGACCGGTCGCCAGGGTGGGACCCCGGGCGCCGCAGGTCGCGTGAGCCGAGGGTGTCCGGCGGGCGTCAGCCGGTGATGTCGATCCGGTGCACGACCTCGATCGGTCCGGGCCACCGGACCCAGCTGGACTCGACGCCGGTGAGACCGCCTGCTTCGGCCGACTGCACCAGCCGTGGGGCGCGGGTCTCGAAGCGGCCCCACCAATCGGGGACGTCGTAGATGATCGCCCGGCCTCGGGGGCGCAGCACCCGGTTGACCTCGGCGAAGCCGGCCGCAGCATCGGGCCAGTGGTGGACGGAGAACGAACTGGTCACGAGGTCCACCGACTGATCGGGGAGCGGCAGCTTCGTGACATCACCGACGATGACCCGAACGCGATCGTGAAGGTCCTCGCGGGCTATGCGTGCGGTCGCGATCTCAGCCATCCTGACGTTCACATCGAGTGCGGCGACCGCGCTGTCGGGGAACGCCCGCGCGATGGCCACTGCCAACCCTCCGGGACCGGCCCCGATGTCGAGGATGGCGAGTCCCCCCTGCCCGTCCATCCGGGCGCGCAGGTCGCGGGCAAGCTCGTTGTAGAGCCCGGCGAGGCCTCGGCCGAAGGTCGCCGCGTAGACGTGGGCGGTGGGCGCTGAGCAGTTGGCCCAGCCGGGCTGGGGCTCGCCGGAGTCACCCGGCTCGGCCACGGATCCGGATCGGGCCCATCGCGTCCCGGCCGCCGCAGCGCCAGCAAGGGCGGCGGCGGCCCCGGCAATGATCATGGTCGGGCGCATGGCTCCATCATCCACCCCCGCCCGAGTCGATTCCGACCCCCTGGACCGTGACGATCGATCGTCCTCATCCGGTGATGACCGGTGATGACCGGTGATGACGGGTCAGACCATCTCGACTTGATTCGCGACCGAGTGGATTCGGGTTGGTGAACCCGCCGGGTCGTGGCACGCCCGACGTGGCATGATCGTGTCCCGGAGCGACTCACGAGTCCTGGGAGCAGCATGGTCGAGGCACGGATCGAGGCGTCGATCCCGCACGCGTGACGACGGACGTGGAATTCTGCCCGCAGGTGGCCATTTGAGTGCCCGCTGGCGGCCGTAGGTTCTGCCCGTTGGTGGCCACGAGATCTGCCCAACACGTTCTGTTCGTTCCCCGCCTGCGTGGTTGGGGGTCTCTGTCGGGGTCGGCTTGGTGTTCCTGACGCACCGCCGAGCCCCGGGAGGGACGCACGTGAAGATAGCTGAGGAGATCATGAACATTCTTGAGGCTTATGACCTGACCAGGTCGTTCCGGGACGCCGCGGAGTTGGCGGGTTGTTCCCATCACACGGTGGCCCGCTATGTGAAGGCCAGAGACGCTGGTTGCCTATCGGCCACTGGCCTGCCCCGCCCGCAGTTGATCGATGACTTCCTGCCGAAGGTTGAGCAGTGGATGGAGTCCTCGAAGGGCAAGATCCGCGCGGATGTGGCTCACGACAAGTTGCTGGCGATGGGGTTCACGGGTTCGTCGCGTACGACGCGGCGGGCGGTGGCCCGGGTCCGGCGCAACTGGAAAGCGGGGCGGCTTCGGGTGTTCCGCCCGTGGGTGACCGAGCCGGGGATGTGGATGCAGTACGACTTCGGCGACGGCCCGACGATCGGCGGGGTGCGCACGACCCTGTTCTGCGCGTGGTTGGCGTGGTCGCGGTTCCGGGTCGTGATCGCGTTGCGGGACAAGACCGCCCCGAGCGTGTTCGCTGCCCTGGACATGTCGTTTCGGCTGTTCGGTGGGGTGCCCACGTATGCGTTGACCGACAACGAGAAGACCGTGACCGTGGAGCATGTTGCGGGGATCGCGGTGCGTAACCCGGGGGTCGTGTTGTGGTCGGGGCATTACGGGCTCACGGTGGCCACCTGCGAGCCGGCGGACCCGGCCTCCAAGGGCGGGTCGGAGTCGACGGTGAAGCTGGCCAAGGCTGATCTGGTCCCGACCGACACCAACCTGCTGCCGGCCTATGAGTCGTTCGCCGAGTTGGAGGCCGCCTGTGAGGCGTTCTGCGACCAGGTGAACACCCGGGTGCACCGGATCACCCGCCGGGCCCCGGTCGACATGCTCGCTGAAGAGGTGATCCGCCTGCACCGGGTCCCCGAGACACCGGCCACGGCGTCGTTCGGGGTGACCCGCAGGGTCCCGGTCAACACTCCGATGGTGTCCTTCGACGGCGGTGCGTACTCGGTTCCCCACCAGCTGGTCGGGGCGAGCGTGTGGGTGCGGGTCCGCGGCCTGGGCCAGGGCGGTGAGCAGGTCGTGATCGTCCATGTCGGTGCTGACGGGCGACCGGTCGAGGTCGCCCGCCATGACCGGGCAACCCCGGGCTCCCCACGCATCGACGACGCGCACTTCCCACCCCAACCCGCGGGCGCGTTGAACCGGACACCCCGCCCGAGGACGGCCGAGGAGGTGCAGTTCTGCGCGATCGGGGACGGGGCCCGGCTCTGGCTGGTCGAGGCCGGGGCCGCGGGGGCGACCCGGGTCCGACGCAAGATGGCCCAAGCAGTGGCCCTTTCCAAGCTCCACACCCTCGAGCAGGTCGACTGGGCGTTGGGCCACGCCGCGCTGCATGGCCGGTTCGCCGAAGCGGATCTTGCCTCGATCCTGGAACACAGCACGACCGCCACGGCTGGGCCCAGGCTGACCGCCGACGAGGCCGGTTCGCTGGCTCAGGGCACCACCAAGTGGGCCGCGCTCGGGAAGGAGACACCGTGAGCGCCGCGGCCCGCACCAGCCCCCCGCCGCTCGGGGTGCCCGGTGCACCCCCGCTGCCCGCGGATCTGGAGGCCCTGACCCGCCGGCTACGCCTGCCGCACCTGCGCCGGTGCGCCCCGGAGATCATCGCCACCGCGAAGGCCCAACGCTGGGACCCCACCGAGGTCCTCAAAGCCGTCCTCGTCGAAGAGGCCGCTGGGCGGGCACGTTCCGCGCTGGCCACCCGGCGGGCCGCTGCCGGGTTCCCCACCGGCAAGACGTTCCACGCGTGGACCGAGACCGCGTCCTCCATCCCAGCCCCCACCCAAGCCGCGCTACGGACCCTGGAATGGGTCCACCGCCGGGAGAACCTGGTCGTCTGCGGCCCGTCGGGGACCGGCAAAACGTTCTTCCTCGAGGCGCTGGGCTCGGAATGCGTGACCACAGGGCTGAAGGTCGCCTGGTTCACCCTGGAAGACCTGGGCAACCTGATCCGGCGCCACCGAGCCGATGACACCATGAGCAAAGCGATCAACCGGATCCTGCGCGCGGACCTCGTGGTCGTCGATGACATCGGCCTGCTCCCGGTCGCCCCCGACGCCGCCGAGGGCCTCTACCGCCTGGTCGACGCCGCCTACGAGAAACGTTCCATCGGGATCTCGTCCAATTTGCACCCAGGATCGTTCGACGAGCTGATGCCCAAGACCCTGGCCACCGCCACCGTCGACCGGTTGCTGCACCACGCCCACGTCTGCCAGACCAGCGGCGACAGCGTCCGACTCACCCAAGCACTCGCCGGGAAGGGAGTCAGCCCACTGACCTGACCACCACACCACCGATGGCCACCCACTGGGCAGTTCTCGTGGCCATCACCGGGCAGAACCCACGACCGTCAACGGGCACATCCCAAGACCGCCCCCGGGCAGATCCCACTGGCCCTTGACACACGCGCATCGCAGCGAGCCGTCGTGGATGGTCCGGCGGGGGCGACTGCTCGAGGAGCTGAGCCGGACTGATACCCGCTTCGTCTGCCTGTCGGCTCCCAGCGGCTACGGCAAGACCTCGTTCCTGGCCCAGTGGGCTGCGCAGGACCCACGCCCGCACATCGTCGTCCGGGTCGATCCCAGCCGCGCGGACCCCATGGGCGTGGCCCGAGGCGTGCTCGAGGCGTTGACGGCCGGTGGGTTCGTCGCCGAGGCTGTCGACCTGCCGGAGGCGGTCGGCGCGATCGCCTGGCACCAGGGTGTGCTCCCCATCCTCGGCGGGGCCCTGGCCCAAGTCCCGACCGACGTCGTGATCGTCATCGACGGGGTGAGCGCGACCGGGGGACCGGAGTGGACTTCCCTGCTCGACACCATCTGCTCCGCCCTGCCTGAAGGCTCCGCGTTCGTGCTTGGCACACGCTCCAAGCCGCCCGCGTGCCTGCGGTTGCGGCGCAACGAAGGCAGTCTCCTCGAGGTTGGCCCGGAGCGGTTGGCCCTCGATGCGCTGGAGGGTGCCGAGCTCCTGGAGGCACTCGGCCTCGACCTGCCCGACGACCAGGTCCTGCAACTTCTCGAGGCGACGCAGGGCTGGCCTGCAGCCGTGTACCTCTCAGCGTTGGCGGTCAGGTCCGGGCACGGCACGGCCAGCCTGCCTCCGGCCACGTTCGGTGTGCTGGCGGACTTCATGCGAGACCAGATCCTCGACCGGCTGGACCCGGTGGATGCGGACTTCCTCGTCCGGTGCTCGGTCCTCGATGAGCTCGATGGACCCAGATGCGAGGCCGTCAGCGGCCGTCCGGACGCGCTGCTGAGACTGCGTGAACTGTCCGCCACCAACCACTTGCTGGTCGAGTTGGACCCGAGCGGGCGGCGCTTCAGCATGCACCCACTGCTCGCCACGTTCCTGACCTCCGAGCTGCAGGCCCGGTCGTCGTCCGAGTGACATGCAGTGCACGCCGCCGCGAGCCGTGCCCTGGAGCAGGCAGGGGACCTCAATTCCGCGGTCCACCACGCCAAGCTCGCGGCGGACGATGAGCGGCTGGGTCGACTGATCTGGTCGCACAGCGGCGAGCTGCTGGGATCCGGTCGCATGGCAGTGGTGCGTAGGTGGCTCGCTGACCTCGGCAGCGACCGTCTCGGGGCCACTGCCAGCCTGGCGCTCGCTGCGGCACAGGTCGCCCAGCTGACCGGTGACATGGCCATGATGAGTCACTACCAGGTGGCCGCGGCAGCAGCAGGCCGGGACTCCGGAGCTGACGACCTGCGCGCAGACCTCCTCGTGCTCTCGGCGCTCGTCGGGGCTGATGGGCTGGCGCAGATGTACCAGGACTGCACCGAGTACCTCCGCGTCGCGCCGATCGATTCCCCGTGGCGCTCCGTCGCACACTTCCTCAGCGGGGTCGGGCTTGTGCTCCAGGGAGACGCCGTCCACGGGATCGCCGAACTGCTCGTGGGAGAGCAGGCCGCCCTTGCCCTGCAGGTGCCCCACGTGCAGGCCCAGTGCATCGCAGCAGCCTCGTTGGCGCTGACGATGACGGGTGACGAGCGACGAGGTCGGGCCCTGCTCGGGGACCTCCGGGCGCTCGTGGCGCGCTACCCGATGGACCACAGCGCGACCGCAGCGCCCGTGCACGTCGTCCTGGCCCAGGGGTATCTGGCCGACGGTCGGACCCACGAGGCGCGTGCCTCGGCCGACAAGGCGCTTCGGTTGACGAGCCTAATCGTGGGGATGGCGCCCTGGTACGCCGTGCAGGGCCGGGTTATGCTCAGCCAGCTGTACGTCGGACTCGGGCAGTTGGACCGGGCCGCGTCCCTGCTGGAGGAGGCTGAGCTCCTGCACGGGCCGAGCAGCCAGAGCCCGGTGCTCGACGCACTGCTCGACGGGGCGCGGCAGGCAGTCGATGCCGCCGAGCGCGTCGACGTGGGCCCGGAACCGCTCTCGACGGCCGAGATCCGGGTGCTGCAGTACCTGCCCACCCACCTGACCTTCCCGGAGATCGCGGCCGAGCTGTTCGTGTCGCGCTACACGGTCAAGAGCCAGGTGATGTCGGCCTACCGCAAGCTCGACGTCCACAGTCGGGGCGAGGCGATCGAGAAGGCCCGTAGCCTGGGGATCCTGCCGGACGCCGGCCCGGGCCTGCCCTGACCTGCCCTGACCAGCCGCCGCGGTCCCGGTGTCAGCGTCGGGCCGCACCCCAGTCAAGGATGACCTTGCCGGAGTTCCCGCTGGCCGTGACGGCGAAGGCTTCGGCGAAGTCCGCGATGTCGAATCGGTGGGTGATCACCGGGGAGAGGTCGAGGCCAGCCTGCAGCAGTGAGGCCATCTTGTACCAGGTCTCGAACATCTCCCGGCCGTAGACGCCCTTGATCCGCAGCCCCTTGAAGATCACCTCCGACCAGTCGATGGACACCTCGTCGGGGAAGATGCCCAGCATGGCGATCCGGCCCCCGTGGGCCATCGTGTCGAGCATCGTTCGGAAGGCCGCAGGGCTGCCACTCATCTCCAGGCCCACGTCGAACCCCTCTGCCATGCCCTGCTCGCGCATGACCTCGTGGACGTCCTCATGCGTGACGTCCACGACCCGGGTGGCGCCCATGGCCTGTGCGAGCCGGAGCCGGTACGGGTTCACGTCGGTGACGATCGCGTTGCGCACGCCAACATGGCTGGCGACCGCGACGGCCATCGCACCGATCGGGCCAGCCCCTGTGATGAGCACGTCCTCGCCGACCAGGTCGAAGCTCAGGGCCGTGTGCGTGGCGTTGCCGAATGGATCGAAGATCGTGGCCACCTCATCGGTCACGGCCTCCGGGACCCGGAACACATTGGCGGCCGGCAGGGCGAGGTAGTCGGCGAACGCTCCCGCCCGGTCGATGCCCACACCGATGGTCCGCGAGCACAGGTGTCGCTGCCCGGCTCGGCAGTGCCGGCAGTGGCCGCAGACGATGTGGCCCTCGCCGGTGACCCGCTCGCCGAGCTCGTACTCGGTCACCGCCGAGCCCAGGGCGGCGATCCGACCGACATACTCGTGGCCGACGGGCATGCCCAGCGTGATGCGCCGCTGGCTCCAGTGGTCCCAGTTCCAGATGTGCAGGTCCGTGCCGCAGATGGAGGACTTGAGCACATGGATCAGGACGTCGTTGGGACCGATCTGTGGGACAGGCACCTCCACCATGTGGAGCCCGACCTCGGGGCGGGCCTTGACCAGTGCGCGCATCGTGGCCGGCGCCCCGGGTTCGGTCGGGGTCACGAGAGCACCCCGAGCTCACGGCCGACGCGCGCGAACGCATCGACTGCGACGTCGAGGTCCTCGGTCGAGTGAGCCGCCGACATCTGGGTCCGGATCCGGGCCTGCCCGCGCGGGACCACCGGGAAGGAGAACGCCGTCACGTACACGCCCTGGTCGAGCAGTCCTGCGGCTACGTCGGCGGCGAGCCGGGCGTCGCCCAGCATGACGGGGATGATCGGGTGCTCGCCGGGGACGAGGTCGAAGCCGACCGCCTGCATGCGTGCCCGGAAGTGCGCGGCGTTGGCCCGCAGCCGCGCGCGCAGCTCGTCGCCATCGGCGAGCATGTCGAGCACGCGCAGGCTGGCGGTCACGACGGCCGGCGAGACCGAGTTGGAGACCAGGTACGGCCGGGAGCGTTGCCGCAGCAGGTCGATGACCTCCTTGCGTGCCGACACGTAGCCGCCGCTGGCCCCGCCGAGGGCCTTGCCCAAGGTCCCGGTGAGGATGTCCACCCGATCGGTCACCCCGAGGTGCTCCGGGGTGCCCCGACCGTGCTCGCCCACGAAGCCGACGGCATGGCTGTCGTCCACCATCACCATCGCCGAGTACGTGTCGGAGAGGTCGCAGATCGCCGGCAGGTCAGCCATGTGACCGTCCATGCTGAACACGCCGTCGGTCACGATCAGCACGAACCGGGCGCCGCCGTCGCGGGCGGCCAGCAGTTGGCGCTCGAGGTCGGCCATGTCGCTGTTGGCGTACCGGAAGCGGCGGGCCTTGGACAACCGGATCCCGTCGATGATCGAGGCGTGGTTCAGGGCATCGGAGATGATCGCGTCCCGCGCACCGAGCAACGGCTCGAACACGCCTCCGTTTGCGTCGAAGCAACTCGAGTACAACTGGGTCGCCTCCGTGCCCAGGAAGGCGCTGATCGCTGACTCGAGCTCGGTGTGGATGTCCTGGGTTCCGCAGATGAACCGGACGCTGGACAGCCCGAAGCCGTGGGTGCGCAGGCCCTCCGCAGCGGCCGCAACGACCTCGGGGTGGTTCGACAGCCCCAGATAGTTGTTGGCGCACAGGTTGATCACCCGCAGGCCGTCGGCTTCGACCCAGGAGCCCTGCGGCGTGGTGATCACCCGCTCGCGCTTGTACAGGCCCTGGTCGGTGATCTCGGCGAGCTCGGCGCGCAGATGGTCGAGGAAGGTGACGTCCACGAGGCCATGATGCGCCCTTGCCCGGTCCGGCCGCCGCGCGGGCGCGGCACGGTGGACAATCGTGAGCATGACGCGTCGAGCGGTCGTCGGCTGGGTGGTCGCGGCAGCTGTGTTCCTGGTCGCCGGGGCGGCTGTGCTGCTCGGCTCGACCGGCGACGTGTCGCGGTCCGTGGCTCGCGCCGGGTCAACTCCGATCCGGGTGATCGCCCCGGAGGGCTCGGCCCGGGCTCCGACGATCGTGCTCGCGCACGGATTCTCGGGCAGCGCGGCGATGATGGACCCGATGGCCAGCGCCCTGGCGCGGGCCGGGCATGTGGTTGTCCTGCCCGACCTGCCCGGGCACGGGAGCAACACTGCGCCCCTGGAGGATGGGGCCCTTGAGCCGGCCGTCTCCGACGCCGTGGACTTCGCCGCCGCGACGACCGGGTTGCCTGTGGCCGTCGTGGGGCACTCGATGGGGGCGGGAGCGGTGACGTCCTGGGCGGTCGACAATCCGGCCGCTGCCACGGCGGCCATCAGCCTGCCGAGCGCCGAGGACCTGCCTGCCGATGCATCCCGGCCGCGCAATCTGCTGATCCTCTGGGGAGCGCTGGAGTCGGATCGGTTCGGGGACGCTGCCGAAGCGGCCCTGCGCGCCGGCTACCCCGAGGCCGTGCCCGGCAAGACCTATGGGGAGTTCGCCGCAGGCACTGGCCGTCGGGCGGTCCAGATCGGCGGCGCTGAGCACATCTCGGTCATCTTCCGGCAGCAGACGTTCGACGAGGTCGCCTCGTGGGTGGCCGATGGTGCGGGGGCCGACGGTGCGGGTTCGGCCGGTGCGGGTTCGGCCGGTGCCAAGCCGCGGGGTGACCGACGGTTGCTCGGGGTCCTGCTCGTGCTCGTCGGTGGGGTGCTGGCGACCCGCCCCATCCTGGCGATCGCCGATCGACCCAATCCGGCGGGCGGACGGCCCATGACCGCTCGCAAGTCCGTGGCGGTGCTGGCAGGGGCGGCGGTGGTGGCGAGCCTGGGGGCGGCGCTGCTTCAGGGCGTGGCCGACCGAATCCCGGTGGCCGTCGGGGGATACCTGCTGGGCTGGTTCGTGGTCGGGGCCGTGCTGCTCAGCCTGGCCATTCGGGGTCGTGACCTGTCCGTCGGTAGCGTGCCGGGTGCAGTCTGGGGCGTGATCGCCGGCGGCGTCCTGGCCCTGGCGATGGCTCTGCCCGCACGGCTGACCTGGGCGGCCTACGCGCTGGTGGGGCCGCGCTGGTGGGTCATGGTGGCGCTCATCATCGGCATCGGTGCCTGGTTCTGGGCGGAGTCCCAGATGGTTGCGGGGAGCACGGGATGGTCGCGCGGGGGGTTGCTGGTGGTCAGTCGGCTGATCATCGTGGTTGCCTTGCTGGGTGCGGTTGCCCTGCTCGGGGCCCCAGGGTTCCTGACGTTGACGGTCCCGTTGGTCGTGCCGATCCTGTTGCTGCTGGCGATCCCCGGCTTCTGGGCCCGAGACCCGGCAGCCGCCGCGGCTGCGCAGGCCGTACCGCTGGCACTGGTGATGGCCACGACGTTCCCACTCGTCGGGTGACTCAGGGAGCCGAGTGGGCAGGTCCCGCATCCCGAGTCGGTGGCGGGCATCCCTGATTCGGCGGGTCGCAGCTGCGACCGAGCCGCTCCTGCCGTGCCACACGCCGGCCCGGCCGACCCTCCACGGGGCAGCGGATGCACGACACGCCCGCCCCGACGTTTCGGTCGATGTCAGCGGGCTCGCCTACACTCGAGGACGTTCGCTGGTTCGTGCTCGGGGATGCCCCGAGGGCATTGAGGGGTGGGTCATGGAGTCTGACGTCGACGCTGCGGCGGTCTCGTCACTGCCCATCGGGGACGATTCCGGCCTCAGCGAGCGCGACCTGCGGATCCTTGAGTTCGAGCGCCAGTGGTGGCGCTATGCCGGGGCCAAGGAGCAGGCGATTCGCGAGCTGTTCGAGTGCTCGACGACCCGCTACTACCAGATGCTCAACACGTTGGTCGACGATCCGGCCGCGTTGAAGGCAGACCCGATGCTGGTCAAGCGGCTTCGCCGCATGCGATCAAGTCGTCAGCGAGCGCGCTCGGCGCGCCGTCTCGGCATCGAGCTCTAGGCTCAGCCGCCAGCGACAGCCGGGATGATCGACACCGAGGCGCCGTCCGGAGTGGCGGCCTCAAGGCCGCCTTCGAAGCGCACATCCTCATCGTCGACGTACACGTTGACGAACCGGCGCAGGGCCCCCTGGTCGTCGAGCACGCGGGCCGACAGCCCCGGATAGGCGGACTCGAGGGCGGTGATCGTCGCCGAGAGCGTGGGGGCCTCGGGCTGGACGCTCACCTCAGCTACGCCGTCGGTGTAGGTGCGCAGGATTGTGGGGATGCGAACTGCGACGGACATCTGGACTCCTGGTGGTCGGGCGGCGTCAACGCGAGGATCGGCCGCGGGGGGAATGCCTCAGCCGCCGAGGGCGGCACGGAACTCATCGATGCTGGGCGCAATGGTAGCCGTTGGGCCGACCACGGGGGCCACAGCGTCGAGGGTCTTCAACCCATCTCCGGTGTTGTAGATCACGGTCTCGGCGTCCGGATCCAGCTGTCCCGAGGCGAGCAGCTGGCGCAGGGTCGCAACCGTGACCCCACCCGCAGTCTCGGCGAAGATGCCCTCGGTGCGGGCCAGCAGGCGGATCCCGGCCACCACGTCCTCGTCGGAGACGTCGGCGATCGCCCCACCGGTGCGTCGGGCGACGTCCAGTGCGTAGGGGCCGTCAGCGGGGTTGCCGATTGCCAGCGACTTGGCGATGGTGTCGGGCTTCACCGGGCGGATGACGTCGATCCCGGCCCGGAAGGCCTGCGAGACCGGTGAGCAGCCCGTGGCCTGGGCACCGAACACGCGGTACGGGGTCGGTTCGATCAGCCCGAGGTTCGCCAGCTCACCGAAGGCCTTGTCGACCTTCGTGAGCAGCGATCCGGAGGCCACGGGGATCACCACCTGCTCAGGCAGGCGCCAGCCGAGCTGCTCGGCGACCTCGTAGCCCAGCGACTTCGAGCCCTCGGAGTAGTAGGGGCGCAGGTTGACGTTCACGAAGCCCCAGGTGTCCGTCAGTGGGTCGCCGACGAGCTCCGAGCACAGCCGATTAACGTCGTCGTAGTTGCCGTCGACGGCGATCAGGGTGCCGTCGTAGACAGCGGTCGTGATCACCTTGCCGGCCTCGAGGTTCGCCGGGATGACCACCACGTGGCCCATGCCCGCACGGGCAGCCGCTGCCGCCACGGCGTTCGCGAGGTTCCCCGTGGAGGCGCACGACAGCGTCTGCAGGCCGAGCTGGCGTGCGGCCGAGAGGGCCACAGCGACGACACGGTCCTTGAAGGAGTGGGTCGGGTTCCCGGTGTCGTCCTTGACCCAGAGTCGGCGCATGCCCAGCTCGCGGGCCAGGTTGTCGGCCCGGACCAGCTTGGTGAAGCCAGGGTTCAGCCCGGGCAGTTCCGCGATGTTGTCCGGGACCGGAAGCATCGCCTTGTAGCGCCACAGGCTCGGCGGCCCAGCTGCGATCTCCTCCCGGGTCGGTGCGGAGATCTCGTAGCCCACCTCGAGAGGACCGAAGCACTCCATGCACGCGTAGGCCGCGCCGAGCGGGTAGATCTCACCGCAGGCGCGGCACCTCAGGTGAGTCGCTGGACCGAAGTCCAGGGCCGCATCGATCGTCACGAATCACTCCTCAAGTCTCGGTTGGCCGGCGATCCCGGGGGCGATCCCGGGGCGGGGACGGCGGGTCCCATGCTCCGGCGGGCCAACCCGCGATTGCCAGCGTTACTGTATCCGGCCCATGAGGTGTGCAGGGGGAAGGTCGTCATGACGGATCGACCGACGCGCCCCACGCAGCCCTGATGCGTGCCCGACACAGGCTGCGGTCGGCGGTCAACTGGGGGAACCTATCAACCCCGGCTGGGCTCCTTCTGGCGCGCCTCGGCGCGGACCGGCCCCGCCGGGCACGTGCGGGCCTATGGCTCGTCCACGACTACCGCCTGACCCTCCCGCGGGGCCCGGCGTTCGCGCTCGGCAGCGTTATCCTCCTGCGCGCACCCCTCCCCGGGCCGGGGCGCGATCCGGTCGGCTCGGTGTCACGTCGCCTGCTCGACCACGAGGAACGGCACACCACGCAGTACGCCTGGTGCGGCGGGGTCCTGATGCCCGTGGTGTACCTCGGGGCAGCTGGCTGGTCGTGGGTGCGCACGGGCGACTTCGCCTCCCGGAACGTCTTCGAGCGGCGTGCCGGGCTGGGCGATGGCGGCTACACAGAGCGACGCGCGCGATGGACGCGGGTCGATCGTCATGGGGCGACGTGACCGAGGAGTGACCGAATGTGTGCGACACGCACGGCCGCCGGAGGTCCCCACTTCGCTGGCGCCGTTAGGTTGGTGATGGTCGGCCGGGTGCGCCGCCCATGTCCTCGGACATCGAACGAAGGGCTTCGACATGGACGACTCGAATGGCTTGTTCTCAGCAGGCTTCCTCATCCTCATCTGGGGTTGGTTCATCCTGCTGCTGGTCGCCGGGTGGCAGATGTACGTCAAGGCGGGCCAGAAGGGCTGGGTTGCGATCATTCCCCTCCTGAACTTCTTCGGCCTGATGAAGATCGTGCACCGGCCGTGGTGGTGGTTCTTCCTGCTGTTCATCCCGTTCGTGAACATCGTCGTCTGGATCATCGTGATGATCGATCTGGCCAAGGCCTTCGGCCGCGGGGTCGGGATGACGCTGGTGCTCATCTTCCTGACCGGTATCGGCTATCTGGTGCTTGCCTTCGGCAGCTCGACCTACCAGCTCGAGGAGGACCCGCTGTTCTGAGCGGACGTCCACAGTTGTCCCGAGGGGGGCGGTCCTGACGGATCGCCCCCCTCGGCGTGTGCCGGGCGGTTCGCACTGCGGGACAGTTGGTCCGGGGCACGGGGCACGGGGCACGGGGCACGGGGCACGGGGCACGGGGCACGGGGCCGGCTCGGCGAAACGCCGCGCGTGGCCAGCCGGTCAGCAAGGGCCGCCGCCCGGGCGACGGGGTAGTGGGTGCAGGGAGAGCCCCGGGAGGGCCCTGGGAGAGCCCTGGGAGAGCCCCTGGAGAGCCCCGGGCTTCGGCAAGCGCGCACGTTGGACACCGTCTGAGCCATGTGGTCTGGGTGGCGGTTCACAAGCGCGCATGGTGGCCACCGATACGCGGCCGCGGAGGGCTGCTTTCGGTGTCCACCATGCGCGGTAGGAGCGGGCCGAGGTCGGGATCGATGCCTATCGGTGCCGATCGTGCGCGGAACGCCGAGAGGGCGGTCCCATCTGGGACCGCCCTCTCGGTGCGCTTCTTCGCTGTGGTGCTCGGCAGGTGCCGGCCCTGACGGGCCGACCCCTACCTGCGCTCCTCGCTCAGAAGTCCATACCCCCGCCGTCCGGCATCGCCGGCGCCGCGCCCGCAGGCTCGGGCTTGTCAGCGACGACGGCCTCGGTGGTCAGGACCAGCGCCGCGATCGAGGCTGCGTTCTGCAGCGCTGACCGAGTGACCTTGGCCGGGTCAATGATGCCGGCCGCGACCAGGTCGACGTACTCACCGGTGGCGGCGTTCAGGCCCCAACCCGGCTCCAGGTGGCGAACCTTCTCCACCACAACGCCACCCTCGAGGCCGGCGTTGACTGCGATCTGCTTCAAGGGTGCCTCGACGGCCACCTTGACGATGTTGGCGCCAGTGGCCTCGTCGCCCTCGAGCGTCAGGCCCTTGAATGCCTCGTCGGTCGCGTGGATCAGCGCCACGCCGCCACCGGCGACGATGCCCTCCTCCACAGCAGCCTTTGCGTTGCGCACGGCGTCCTCGATGTGGTGCTTGCGCTCCTTGAGCTCGACCTCAGTCGCCGCCCCGGCCTTGATGACCGCAACCCCGCCGGCCAACTTGGCCAGGCGCTCCTGCAGCTTCTCGCGGTCGTAGTCGGAGTCCGACTTGTCGATCTCGGCGCGGATCTGCGCAACCCGACCGGCGATCTGGTCGGCATCGCCACCACCATCGACGAGGGTCGTCTCGTCCTTGGTGATGACCAGCTTGCGGGCGGTTCCCAGCAGGTCGAGGGTGGCGGTCTCGAGCTTCAGGCCGACCTCCTCGGAGATGACCTGGCCACCGGTGAGGATCGCGATGTCCTGCAGCATGGCCTTGCGGCGGTCGCCGAATCCGGGGGCCTTGACGGCCACCGAGCGGAACGTTCCGCGGATCTTGTTCACCACCAGGGTGGACAGGGCCTCGCCGTCGACGTCCTCGGCGATGATGACCAGCGGCTTGCCGGACTGCATGACCTTCTCCAGGATCGGCAGCAGGTCCTTCACGGCCGAGATCTTGGAGTTGGCGATCAGGATGTAGGCGTCCTCGTAGACGGCCTCCATGCGCTCGGGGTCGGTCACGAAGTAGCCCGAGATGTAGCCCTTGTCGAAGCGCATTCCCTCGGTGAGCTCGAGCTCCAGGCCGAAGGTGTTGGACTCCTCGACCGTGATCACGCCCTCCTTGCCGACCTTGTCCATCGCCTCGGCGATGACGGATCCGATCTGCTCATCGGCGGCCGAGATGGACGCCGTGGAAGCGATCTCCTCGGTGGTCTCCACCTCCTTGGACATCTCCAGCAGCTGGGCCACGATGGCCTCGACTGCCTGCTCGATGCCGCGCTTGAGGGCCATGGGGTTCGATCCGGCTGCGACGTTGCGCAGACCCTCACGGACCAGGGCCTGGGCCAGGACGGTCGCCGTGGTGGTGCCGTCGCCCGCGACGTCGTCGGTCTTCTTGGCGACCTCCTTGACGAGCTCGGCGCCGATCTTCTCGTACGGCTCGTCGAGGTCGATCTCCTTGGCGATCGAGACCCCGTCGTTGGTGATGGTGGGGGCGCCCCACTTCTTCTCAAGGACGACATTGCGCCCACGCGGCCCCAGGGTGACCTTGACCGCATCGGCCAGGGTGTTCATGCCACGCTCGAGAGCCCTGCGAGCTTCCTCGTCGAAAGCAATCATCTTCGCCATAAGTGTGTGGTTTCCTTCGCACGTTGTGCTGGGATGTCGGTACGCCTGCCCGCGACGGACGGCCCGTCGAGCAGGTTCACATCTCCCACTGCGAGCGGACCTCAGCCGCACCGACCTGTCAGTGCCTCAGCGGGGCGGGTGGTCCCGGTGTCCGGGTTGTCACTCGACCCCTCCGAGTGCTAAGCCAAGTCTGGCACTCTCCCCCTTCGAGTGCAAGTGAACCCCCCGTGGTCCACGTGCCGGCGATGCAGCGCCGGCAACAACAGGTCTTCTGGCCCCGGCATGTCTGAACCCACTGATCTAGGCTACGGACAAGAGGTATCCACCGGGCCAGAGCCAGTGGCCCTGATCGCGGAAGGAGCGAGGCGATGACTGATTACGAACGATCGCCGGGCCAGCAGTGGAAGGACGATCCTGCCGCCGATCTGATAACCGCCTACCACAACCACGTCTCCGAGGAGCTCGGGACCGACGGGCCGGAGGAGACCTTCGGCCACCCCGATGAGGCACAGGTGGGCCACCTGGTCGGTGACGACGAGGGGGTCCGCGCGGACGAGACGCCGGAGTCGATCGCCCATGACTCCCACGACGTGGAGGACCTCGCCGCCGAGGAGCTCGCCATGCACTACGTCGAGAACGAGGAGGCCGTCGAGACCACTGCGGACGACGACCTCCCCGAGGAACTGCGCGCCGCACTGGCCGAGTAACCGCACCGCACCAACACACACGGCCAGCGACCCACGAGCGTCAGCGGTTGGGGTGCTGGTGGGGGACAATCGTCGGATGACTGACGGGCCCCTGATCGTCCAGAGCGACAAGACCGTGCTGCTGGAGGTCGACCATCCGGCCGCCGAGCAGGCCCGCCGCGACATCGCCGCCTTCGCCGAACTGGAGCGGGCCCCGGAGCACATCCACACCTACCGGATCACTGCGCTGGGGCTGTGGAACGCGCGCGCCGCCGGGCATGACGCCGAGAGCGTGGTCGATGCCCTGATCCGCTACTCCAGGTTCCCGGTCCCGCACGCCCTGCTCGTGGACGTGGCCGACACCATGGATCGGTACGGCCGGCTGCGCCTGCTCAAGCATCCGGTGCATGGGCTTGTCCTCGAGGCCAGCGACCGAGCCGTCCTGACCGAGGTGCTGCGCAGCCGGAAGGTGATGCCGATGGTTGGCGCCCGGATCGATGAGGACACCGTCGCGATCCACCCCAGCGAGCGGGGGGCGCTCAAGCAGGTCCTGCTGCGGCTGGGCTGGCCGGCTGAGGACCTCGCCGGCTACGTGGATGGTGAAGCCCACCCGATCGACCTGGTCCAGGACACCTGGGAGCTGCGCGACTACCAGCGCCAGGCCGCTGAGGGCTTCTGGCACGGGGGGTCCGGTGTGGTGGTGCTGCCCTGCGGGGCCGGCAAGACGCTCGTCGGGGCGGCCGCGATGGACATGGCGAAGGCGACCACGCTGATCCTGGTCACCAACACTGTGTCCGCCCGCCAGTGGCGCGATGAGCTGCTGCGGCGCACCACCCTGACCGAGGACGAGATCGGCGAGTACTCCGGGGCCCGCAAGGAGGTCCGGCCGGTCACGATCGCGACCTACCAGGTGATGACGACCAAGCGGAAGGGCACCTATGCCCACCTCGACCTCTTCGATGCCAAGGACTGGGGCCTGATCATCTACGACGAGGTGCACCTGCTCCCAGCCCCGATCTTCCGGTTCACCGCCGACATCCAGGCCCGTCGCCGGCTCGGGCTGACCGCCACGTTGGTCCGCGAGGACGGCCGGGAGGGTGATGTCTTCTCCCTGATCGGGCCGAAGCGCTACGACGCCCCGTGGCGGGAGATTGAGGCGCAGGGCTGGATCGCACCGGCAGACTGCGTCGAGGTCCGGGTCACCCTTCCCGATGCCCAGCGGATGGCCTACGCCATGGCCGAGCCGGAGGAGCGCTACCGGATGGCGGCGACTGCCCGCGAGAAGCAGGCGATCGTCTCGACCCTGGTCGCACGGCACCCCGATGACCAGGTGCTGGTGATCGGCCAGTACCTGGATCAGCTCCATGAGCTCGGTGACCTGCTCGGGGTCCCGGTCATCACCGGTGAGATGCCGGTCAAGGAGCGCCAGGAGCTGTTCGCGCTGTTCCGGGCCGGCGAGGTGTCCACCCTCGTGGTGTCCAAGGTGGCGAACTTCAGCCTGGACCTGCCGGAGGCCTCGGTGGCCATTCAGGTGTCGGGCTCGTTCGGATCCCGCCAGGAGGAGGCCCAGCGGCTCGGGCGGATCCTGCGGCCGAAGGCCGATGGGCGCGGGGCGCGGTTCTACACGGTCGTCACCCGCGACACGGTGGACGCCGACTTCGCCGCGCACCGACAACGGTTCCTCGCCGAGCAGGGGTACGCCTACCGGATCGTGGACGCCGCCGACGTGCTCGAGGGCATGGCTGACTGAGCCGGCTCAGGTTGGCTGCACGCCGGTGATCCGGGCCAGGGCGAACGACGTGATCGCCTCCGAGCGCAGGTCCAGCGCGGTGAGGTAGCCGCCGACCAGGCGCAGCGGCTCGACCCGCCGATCGCCGGCCACGCCAGCCGGATCGGCGTACCCGATCCACACCGGCGCTTCCTCGGCGATCGCTGATCGCAGGGCCGCGACCACATCGACAGGTGCCATGGTCGCGATGGGCTGCGCCGGGGTGGGCGCCCCCGCCCTTGCCGATCCGTCCGGGTGGGGGCGATCGGATCTGTCGTTGGCGCGGATCGCGCGGACCGCCGCCGCGGCCAGGGCGGGTGTGATGCCCGCTGAGCCAGCGTCCGGCGCCGGGCTGCGGCCGTGCGCCCGACGGGGGCCCTCGGCGGCTGGCCCACGGCCCGGCTCGGCGAGCAGGGAGTGCCCGAGTTGGCGCAAGCGGTCCAGCACGTGCTCGGGGGACTGCTCCGAGGCCAGCACCGTGTCGGACAGGGCGAACAGCCCGAGCGGTGCGGCGCCGGGGTCGGCCAGGATGCCGGCGAGGATGACCGGGTCGTCGCAGCGCAGGAACGTGGCCGCCGACCCGATCCGCAGCACCGCGTGCCGGCGCGCGACGTCCTCGATGAGGTACGTCAGCGACTGGGGGACCGTCCCCCGCCTGCTCAACTCCGCGAGCACCTCGGCGGCGGTCCGCCCACCGTCAAGGGCTCGGCGGACGCTCTCGGCGCAGAAGCGGTAGACGCTGGCCGCTCCGGTCGACTCCGGATCGGCGACTGAGCGCATCAGGTCCGAGAGCGCTGGTGTCGGCAGACCGGGCACGATCGCGGTCAGGTCGGCCTGCATGATGAGCTGGTCGACCTGACCCGGCAGCGATTCCGCCAGAGCTGTCGCCACCGAGTCGGTGCCGGCCAGCAGCGCTCGCCCGGCGCTGGTGAGGGTCCCGTCCACGACGAGTCCGAACCCCCGGCACTGGTCGAGGATCGCGCGAACCCGCGCCTGGCGAGTGGCGTCGTGCCGCCGTGGCGTCCACCAGTCGATCGCGGCAACCACCTCGTCGTCCTGCCACCCGCCGTCGGCCGATGCGAGCACGCGCAGCACGTCACCTCGCAGCTCGGGCAGCGCCGGGGCGCTGAGCTCGGGGGACAGGGGGCGCTGATCGGCATCGGCCACTGACCGCGGCATCGCCAACCAGGCCGACAGCAGCGCGGCGTGCTGCTCGCTGGGCGGGCGCAGCAGCCAGGTGTCGAACACCCGGGTCGGCAGGACGCTGCCCGGGTCGCGGGAGTCGGTGGCCAGCAGGTCAGCACTAGCTGCCACCTCGATGACCAGCGCGGCGGCCTCCTCAGGCGCGGCCATGGCGCGGGCGGTCCGGGTCAGGTCGCGTGCGGAGATCCCGCCTGTCCGCAGCCGGGTGGGCGGCGCGCTCGCCCAGTACCGTCCGAGCTCGCCGGTTCGGTGCAGGGCGTCCAGGACGGCACCGACTGCCCCGGGATCGACCCTGGCCGAGTCCGGAGCCGGGCGGTGCGGAGCGGGAGTCGTCAGGTCGATCAACGTGCGGGCCGGGTCGGTGACCGCCGTCCGGCGCAGGACTGCCACGACCTCGGCTGGGAGGACAACGCGATCTGCACCCAGGGGAACGAGCAGGTGGTGGGCGAGCAGCCAGTCCACGGGACTGCGTTCGGGGTCCGGCTCCCGCCGGGCATCGGAGACCGTGCCGATCACCGGACCGGCCAGCAGCCGTTCCAGCGCGGCCGATGCACCGGGCGGGGCTCCGGCGAGCAGGGCCAGGACGGCATCGGGGTCGGCGAGGTACCCCGCGACGACCGGATCGAGGGCACCCATCCGGGGACCGCGGTCAGCAGGGATCATGAGATCCCGGGCCGGCCCGACCAGGTGCAGGGAGCGGTCCGTGCCCCACAGGAGCGCCTCGGACCGCATCCGGTCCAGCACGGCGCGGACCCGGGCGGCCGAGCGCCCGCGGCCCGGCTGGCCGTGGCTGAACCTGGCGGCCACGGAGGTGATCCGGATCGGGTCCGGCTCGAGGGCCGCGGCCAGGACCACGTGCAGCGCGAACTGGTCGTACCCGCGCAGGTTGGCAGCGATACTGCCCGGCGCCCCGGCACGCTGGGCCAGCGCGGTGATGTCAGCCGGGACCGGGTGCAGGAGGTCCCGGCGGGCCACCACAAGGGTGGCCAGTTGCTCGTCGGACCGGGCGCGCAGGTCGTCGGCAAGGCTGCGCATCGTTGACCCGATCAGTTGAGCGTTGCGCGCGCGGCCGTCTGCGAGCGCGAGCGGCGCCGGGCGTTGCGGACCAGGCCCCCGATCACCATGGCAAGGCCGACACCCGTGAGCATCGCCAGCCACCAGAACGCACTCGGCAGCTCGACATCGAACGCGAGCGGGAGCATGGCGATCAGGGTCAGCGCCATACCGGCGGCGGTGATGATCAGTCCGGCGCGCAGCAGTCGATCACCCGCGCCCCCGGCTGACTCAGGCATCGAGGTCGTCGGCCACCGCACGCAGGACCGCGGCGACCTTGGCGCCCTTGGCATCGGCCGGGTAGCGCCCGCGGCGCAGGTCGTTGCCCACGTCGTCGAGCAACTTGATCAGCGTCTCCACGATGATCGACATCTCCTCGGCAGGCTTGCGCTTGGCCTTGACGACGGAGGCGGTCGGCTCGAGGACCGTCAGTGACAGGGCGGTCTTGCCCTTCTTGCCGTCGACCACGCCGAACTCGACCCGGGTACCGCCCTTGAGGGTGGTCACGCCGGAGGGCAGGGAGTTCCCGTGGACGAAGACGTCCTCGCCGTCGTCGGAGGTCAGGAAGCCGAAGCCCTTCTCCGCGTCGTACCACTTGACCTTGCCGGTGGGCACTGTGAACTCCTGTGATCGTGGGGGACGTGCAACGCTCCAGAGTAACCCCGGGTGCCTGAGGCCCCCAATCCGTGCGGAGGGGTCAGCGGGGGACGAGCTGGAAGAACCAGTAGCCGCGGGCGCCGTTGGGCTGGGCTGCGGCGATGACCTGCAGGGTGTACCCGCCTGGCTCCTCGGCCCCCTGCTCGGGGAAGGTGAAGCGGTAGTAGGTCTCGGTCAGGCCGGTCGCGAGGGTCTGGCCGGCGATCTGGACCGACCATCCACCGTCGGCGACCTTTGGGTCCACGGAGATCCCCACGGTGGCACCGGGGGCTACCTCCAGGCTGGCCACGCCCTGACCGCTGCCGGCGGTCTCCAGCACGTCCTGGGCACACTCGGTTGGGGTGAGTCCGCCCTCCTCGGCGTCCTGCCAGCAGAGCGCCTCGCTGTGCTGGCTCGAGGTCCCCGACCACGCGGTGACGCCGGGGTAGGGCTTCTCGCATCCGGCGAGCACGAGCGGGGACAGGGCGACGAGGGCGATCGCCAGGGAACGGCGCGGCGACTTCATGGGGGTAGCCTATCTGCGTGGAGGCGGACCGCCCCACCCGGCCGTAGCCGGACCGCACGACCCGGGAAGCCCCATGACCGAGACCCTGACCACGCGTTCGCGCCGGAGCACTCCGATCGACGCCGTGTGCCGCGACGCCGTTGAGCCCGCCCGCGCCGCGATCCTCGAGGTCGTGCCTGCCGACCATGTCGGTGAGCACCTAGGTGTCGTCGCGGAGAGCGACCGGGTCGTCACGCATCGTTTCACCTCGAACGCCCCCGGCTACCGCGGCTGGATCTGGGCGGTGACGGTCGCCCGCGCCCCGCGCGCCCGGTCGGCCACAATTGATGAGATCGCGATGCTGCCCGGTCCCGATGCCCTGGTAGCCCCCGACTGGGTGCCCTGGAGCGAGCGGGTCGAGCCTGGTGACCTCGGCGTTGGCGATGTCCTTCCCACACCCGACGACGACCCTCGTCTGGCCCCCGGATGGTCGGGACTGGATGACCTGTCGGCCGCCTCGGATGAGCCGGGGCTGCGCCCGTCCGGGTGGGAGATCGGAATCGGCCGCCGTCGCGTCCTGTCGACCGAGGGTCGCGATGACGCCACGAGCCGGTGGCTGGCCGGCGACACCGGTCCGCAGGCGCCCATGGCCCGCTCGGCGCCCAACCCATGCAGCACCTGTGGCTTCCTGATGCCGATCGGTGGGCCGACCGGGTCCGCATTCGGGGTGTGCGCCAACGGGATGGCCCCGGCCGATGGTCGGGTAGTGGCTCTCACCTACGGGTGCGGAGCCCATTCCGAGGCTGCTCCGGACCGGCCCCGGCCCTGATCCATGGACCCGCGGGCTCGCCGGTTCCTCACCCTTGCCGTGCTGCTCGGGCTCATCGCTGTCACGGCCGTGGCCGCGCTCCGCTGACCCTGGTCTCCTGACGATCGGGTTAGGGTTGAGTCCATGTCCGAACCCGAGGCGCCGGAGCTGCAACCGGTGGCCGATGACGGGATCAGTGCGGTCTGGGCCGGCATGGCGCTGTGGGCGGTCGCCGGGGTGATCCTGCTGGTGCTCCCCGATGCGCTGGCCGATCGCGGAGCCGAGTGGTGGCTGATGGTCTGTGGCGCCGGGTTGATCATCGGCCTCGTGGAATTGGGCATCTTCACCACGCGGGTGGCCCAGGAGCGCGCGCGTGGCCAGGGCCAGGACTTGGCGGTTGCGGGAACCCAGCCGGACGCAACACCTGCAGTCGACCCGGGCGCGTCCGCGGTCACCCGGACCGATGAGGAGCACGGCGCTGGCAGTCACGATGCATCCGATCCGAACAGCTGAGTCCGCCGACACGGTCAGGCGCGCCGTTCGGATGTCTGCTGCCGCGGCTCTTGCCGGCCTCGTGATGTCCGGGGTCACGGTCGGCCCCGCGGTGGCCGTGCCGTCAGCTGTGCCGACCGTCCTCGGGTCCGCTGACCAGGTGCTGTGCGCCTTCGACTCCCGGGAGCTCGGTGAGGTCAGCGGGATCGCCCTGTCCCGTCAGCATGAGGACACGCTGTGGGTCACCAACGACTCCGGCGGCGGCCCGTACCTCTACGCGCTGGACACCAACGACTGCTCGATCCAGGCCGAACTGACTCTGCTGGACACCCCGGCCCGCGACCACGAGGCGCTGGCCATCGGTCGCGATGCGCAGGGCAACGACGTGATCTGGGTCGGCGACATCGGGGACAACCGAGAGTCGTGGCCCTACGCGCGGATCCACAAGGTCATCGAGCCGGCCGAGCTCGTCGACGCCAGTGTCCCGGTCACCACCTACCGATACACCTACCCCGAGGGCCCGCTCAACGCGGAGGCATTGCTGGCCGACCCGAAGCGCGAGCGTCTGTGGGTGATCACCAAGGAGGCCGGCGTCGGCGGCGTGTACGCGCTGCCCCGTTCGTTGAGCGACTCGACCACCCCGATGCTGGCGACGAAGGTCGGTACGGCGCGCTCACAGGTGACCGACGCGGCGATGGCCCCGGGCGGCAAGCGCTACGTCGTGCGCGACTACCTGTCCGCCGAGGTCTTCACCGGCAAACCACTGGGGGAGGCCGAGTCCCGCTTCGGCCTGCCGCTGCAGCTCCAGGGTGAGGCCATCACCTGGACGGCCGATGGCAAGGGCCTGCTCGTGGCCTCGGAGCGGTCCGGGGACCTGATCCAGGTCGACGTGCCGGCCACGGCCCTGGGGACCGACGGCGGAATCGCAGGGGCGCTTCCGCGGGTCGCCGGGTTCGACATCTACCCGTATGTGCGCATCGTGGGCATGGTTCTGGTCGCGCTCGTCGCGCTGATCCTGCTGCGCAGATCGGTGCGACGCAGTCGGCGCCGGCGCCGAGCGGTTCACTGACTCGCTGGGCGCCTCACGCCAGTTCGGCCACGACCAGGTCGATGCAGCGAGTCAACGCGGCCACATCGGCCGGGTCGATCGATGGGAACATGGCAATGCGCAACTGGTTGCGCCCCAGCTTGCGGTACGGCTCGGTGTCCACGACGCCGTTGGCCCGCAGCGCCGCCGCGACGGCGGCAGCGTCGATGGAGTCGGCGAAGTCGATGGTCCCGACGACGTTGCTGCGCAGCGCCGGGTCCGTGACGTAGGGCGTCGCGTACTCGCTGGCCTCGGCCCACCCGTACAGGGTTGCCGCCGACTCCGCGGTACGGGCAGTCGTCCACGCCATGCCGCCCTGCTCGTTGAACCAGTCGACCTGGTCGGCCATCATCAGCAGGGTTGCCAGGGCGGGCGTGTTGTACGTCTGGTCGAGCCGGGAGTTGTCCAGTGCGATCTTGAGGTCGAGGAATGCCGGCACCCAACGACCCGACGCGGCAATCGTCTCGATGCGCTCGATCGCCGCCGGGCTGAGCAGGGCGAACCACAGTCCGCCGTCGGAGCCGAAGGACTTCTGCGGTGCGAAGTAGTAGACGTCGAACTGGCTCGGGTCGACGGCGAGCCCACCCGCTGCGGAGGTGGCGTCGAAGGCCATCAGGGCTCCGGCATCGGCGCCGGCGACCCGGGTCGGGGTGATGGCCACACCCGTGGAGGTCTCGTTGTGCGGCGAGCCGTAGAGGTCGATCCCGGCCTCGGCCGCGAACTGCGGTGCGCTGCCCGGGTTGGAGCTGATCACGGTGGGGTCACCGAGCTGGGGAGCGATCCGGGCGGCCTTGGCGAACTTGGAGCCGAACTCGCCGAACGTCAGGAACTGCGCGCGGTCGGTGATGAGTCCGAACGTGGCGGCGTCCCAGAAGGCGGTCGACCCGCCGTTTCCGAGGATCACCTCGTAGCCCGCGGGCAGTGCGAAGAGCTCGGCCAGCCCCGAGCGGACCCGACCCACCTGGCTCTTCACGGGCTTCTTGCGGTGCGAGGTCCCCAGCACGGAGGTCACCAGCCCACGCAGGGAGTCGACCTGCTCGAGGCGGACCTTGGACGGGCCGCAGCCGAAGCGGCCATCTGAGGGGAGCAGCTCGGTGGGGATCGTGAGGGTGGTCGGGTCGGGGGTGGTGCTCACCGTGGTGCCCTTCGTGTGTGGTGTCGTGGTGATGGATCCCCACCCGGCCGGGCAGGGAGGGGCCAGGATCAGGCCGGGTAGCCCGGGTACTGCAGGCGCTGGGCGAGTGGCGGCAGGGAGCCGTCGTAGGGATTGAGCATCCAGTCCTGCCACCCGGTGACCGCCTCGGGATGCCGTGGGCCGGGGCCCATGTAGCGGGCCGAGGGCCGCACGAGTCGCCCGGTGCGCTTCTGCTCGAGGATATGGGCGCTCCAGCCCGCCAACCGGGCACTGGTGAACATTGCCGGGAACATGCTTGCGGGGACCTCGGCGAAGTCCAGGATGATCGCAGCCCAGAACTCGACGTTGGTCTCCAGGACCCGATCCGGGCGGCGCGCGCGCAACTCGGCCAGGGCTGCCTGCTCGAGCGCCTCGGCGACCTCGTAGCGAGGTGCGTTGAGCTCCTTGGCGGTGCGGCGCAGGACCTTCGCACGCGGATCCTCGGCGCGGTACACGCGGTGCCCGAATCCCATCAGCCGCTCGTTGCGGTCCAGCACACCCTTGACGTAGGCCTGCGCGTCGCCGCTGCGCTCGATCTCCTCGATCATATGCAGCACGCGGCTCGGCGCACCTCCGTGCAGCGGACCCGACATCGCGCCCACGGCTCCAGAGATGGCGGCCGCGACATCCGCACCGGTCGACGCGATCACTCGCGACGTGAAGGTCGAGGCGTTCATGCCGTGCTCGGCCGCGGAGACGAAGTAGGCGTCGACGGCGCGCACGTGGGCCGGGTCGGGCTCCCCGCGCCAGCGGATCATCATCCGTTCGACGACCGTGCGGCCCTTGTCGATCTCCTTCTGGGGGGTCATCGGCTGGCCAACTCC
The DNA here is from genome assembly GCA_032123675.1 of Actinomycetes bacterium. Lineage (GTDB taxonomy): Bacteria > Actinomycetota > Actinomycetes > S36-B12 > CAIYMF01 > Prado023. The sequence continues at coordinate 2,344 of JAQBEX010000138.1, read as the reverse complement.
GCGGGCAGCCTGCGCCACGAAGGACATGGCCATGACCGAGACCCGGGCCAGGTCGTCGCGGGCCTGCGCGTCGTCGATGTCGAGCAGCGGCTTGAGGCCCCAGGCCGGGGCGAGCATGGCGATGGCGGACTGCACGTCCACGCGCACATCCCCGGAGTGCACGGGGATCGGGTACGACTCGGCCGGCGGCAGGCCCGGATTGAACTCAGCATCGACGAGCAGGCCCCACACTTGGCCGAAGGTCACGCGTCCGACGAGGTCCTCGATGTCGACGCCGCGGTAGCGCAGGGCCGAGCCCTCCTTGTCCGGTTCGGCGATCTCGGTCTCGAAAGCGATGACCCCTTCGAGGCCGGGTACGAAGTCGGACATGCAGCACTCCTGGGCGGATCCGGGAACGGGACGAGTCCCATTGTCCCCGATGCCCGCGATCCTGCTTCCCGCGCCCCCGGCCGTTGCCCGTGGGAACCCTCGGGGTGGAGATACTGGTGGCATGGTCGATGAAGTGCCCGTCCCGAGGATCGAGTACCTGCGCGCCCCGATCGAGGGCTTTGAGGTCGACGACGTACCCGACGCTCCACTGGGGCTGTTCCGCTCCTGGCTGTCCGAGGCCGTGGACTTCGGTGTGCCCGAGCCGAACGCGGCGACGTTGGCCACAGTCAACGGGCGAGGTGAGCCCTCCAACCGGCTGATGCTCGTGAAGGTGGTTGACGAGCGTGGGTTCTGCTTCTTCACCAACCACGGATCCCGCAAGGGCCAGGACCTCACCGAGACCGGGAACGCCGCCCTGCTGTTCCCCTGGGTCGGGATGCACCGGCAGGTCGCGGTCCGTGGGCACGCCGTACGGCTGGCTCGTCAGGAGTCCGAGTCGTACTTCGCCTCCCGGCCCCGTGCGGCGCAGGTGGGAGCGTGGGCCAGCCAGCAGAGCCAGCCGGTCGAGCGCGCGGAACTGGATGCGCGGGTGGCGGCCCTCACGGAGCACTTCGGGGACGACGCGCCGATCCCGATGCCCGAGAACTGGGGTGGCTACGTCCTGGTGCCCGAGGCGATCGAGTTCTGGGTCGGTCGGTTCTCACGGCTGCACGACCGCATCGAGTACCGGCGCCGCGCACCGGGGGGGCTCGACGACGGCGCGGCGTGGACCCGTCGACGGCTGTCCCCGTAGCGCGACCGGCCCACGGTGACCGCCGGGACTACATCCGGTCGAGCAGTTCAGCCTTCTTGGCCTCGTACTCCCCGACCGTGATGGCTCCACTGTCACGGAGTTCGGCGAGCCGCTGGATCGCGTCGGCGATGTCATCGGCGGACTGGCCTGCGGCGGCGGGGGCAGTGGAGATGGCCGCGTCGCGCACAGCGTCAGCGATTGTCTCGGAGTCCTTGCGCTCGAAGACCAGTTTCTGGTCCAGGATCGTCTTGCGGAACTCGGCGGGCTCGCGCATCACCGTGTAGTGCAGGTTCGACTCGTCGGCAGCGGTCAGGACCGTGACGGTCCCGAAGCCCAGCCACCGGCCGATCAGCGGTATCTCCATCGTGATGTCATTGATCTTCTCCAGGGCTGACCCGCTGGTGTGCTTCTTGAGGATCCCCTCGACCTTCATCACCTTCTGGTTGGTGACGAAGTACCACTGGGCCCACCACTCGATGAAGGCCTTTGCCAGCAGGGCGATACCGGCCAGCAGTGCCAGCAGCCCTCCCCACAGCATCACGTTGTTGAGGACGTTCCCCTCGACGAACAGCTTGCCGACGAGGGCGGCGAGTCCGCCCAGGGTGAGCAGGGTGCCCGCCACGGTGGCGAACAGTGGAGCGATCCAGTGCTTCTTCGTTGTGTAGACGATCGACTCGCCGTTTGCGAGCAAGGAATCGACGTAACTCACGCAAGCCTCCTGCGCATGGATCGGACCACTGATGACGATGGCAGGGTAGCGCGAACGGGGCCGGCTCATGGCTGCACGGCTCGAGCGTGAGGACGGGCCGGCGCGGCGCCACAGTGCCAGACTGTGCCGGTGGCGGCAGCGGAGCTCGAGGTCGACGGGCTGGAGAAGTCCTTCGGCGACCTCGTCGTGCTGCGTGGGCCGAACCTGCGGGTGCAGCCCGGGCGCATCCTGGGCTTCCTTGGGCGCAATGGTGCGGGCAAGACGACCACCATTCGCTGCATCTTCGGGCTGCTGGATCCGGACGCCGGCACGTCCGCTACGGCGGTCAGGAGCTGAACAGGCCGATCCGGCGCCAGTTCGGCTACATGCCCGAGGAGCGCGGCCTCTACCCGGAGATGGCGGTCAGCGCGCAACTGGTCCACTTCGGTCGCCTGGCCGATATGGGCCGGCGATCGGCGCGGGACTCCTCGATG
>JAQBEX010000137.1:0-9377 GCA_032123675.1 Actinomycetes bacterium | reverse complement strand
GAGTGCCGGAACTTGAGGTCGATCGCGGCCCAGTCGTCGTGGTCGCGAAAGACCCGTAGCGGCAGGTTGGGAACCGCGCAGATACTCGGGGTGACGGCATTGCCCTTGCTGTCGACGAACGCGTCGCTGGGCAGGTTGAGGTAGCCGTAGGCCGGGCTGGAATTCGGACCCGGCTTGTTCGGCAGGACATCGAACGGATCTGAGATGTTGGCCCGCGTGTACGAGCAGTCGAACGAGGTGTAGATGATCTCGTGGTCGCGGTCGGGTCCGAGGATCTTCCCCTGGGGTGGGCTTGCGTCGGCGATGTCCCGGAGGAGCCCGGATGGACGGGTGTTGTCGACGCGGCGCACCGGCGAGAAGTCGAGGAAGGCATCCCCGGCGCTCTGCCGGCGCAGGTCGAACGCATAGGCGTAGTTCATGATGCTGACGTAGTTCGGCTTGTTGTTGGCGTTCTCGAAGCCGCCGTGCCGAAGCGTCAGCGTGTGGCCCAGCTCATGCATGAACGTCTCGCCGAAGTCGTCCTGGTTGAACACGACGAAGTCGTTTCCGCCGATCTCCGCCTGACCTCCGGGTGCACAACCTTCCTTGTTCTGAGCATTCTCGTCATCATCGGATTCCTTGATCGCGTAGCGGAAGACCCACTTGCGGTCATAGTCGAAGCCCCTGCGCTTGGCATCGTAGAAGCCCGCGTCGGCGAGATCACAGATCCGGCCGGTGCCGATGATCTGTCCACCGCCCATGGAGAGGGCCGGATCACTGCTCGGGGAGTCGATCCACAGCCGGATGCCCGGCTGGCCGTCCGGGTTGGACACAGTACCGCCGGCGTCGATGGGGGCGCGCGCGAACGCGTCGATGACGCGCTTCAGGCCGGCCTCGGTGTCTGACGTGAACGGCGCATCGTCCTCCACGTCGTACTCAACGAAGAGGTCCTTGTGATCGGCGGTGGCGCCCATCGTTGGCAGGTCGACCTCGATCGCGGGGTCGGTGTCAGTGTTGAGGCCCATGCTCTCCCAGTGATCCAGCAGCCCGTCCTCGTCGAGGTCCCCGGTGAGCGACATCGTGGACACGGCGAAGCAGAGCCGGCCGGCGAACGTGTCAGGGTCGGGGGTCACGGGGCTCTGCACGCACGACACCGGAGCGTTCGCGGGACCATCGTGATCCGACCAGAGGCCGGTCGCCAGGTCGACGGTGAACACCAAGGAGGTGTTGCTGTCAACGCCTGTTGGGCTGAGGTCCATCGGGGTCTTCGAGATGACAACCCCGCTGGCCCCGCGGGTCTCCAGCCCGGCCTCGATGTGGACGATCGCCTTTCCGGAACCAGTGGTCACGTTCTCACCATGCGTGCCGAAGAGATCACCGCCGCGATCCACGTGCCGCTCCGCCACCGGATCCTGTCGGGTGTCGTAGTCATAGTCCCCGGCGTTCGGCAGCGATCCGTCCGCGGGGACGATCCACAACTTCGCGTAGGGCCGCAGCGGGGCCGGAAGCTCCGCGCCATCGGCCAGGGTGACGCTCTCGACCGTGATCGCCAGCGGTGTGGTCGTGGCCTCTACCACGACGTTGATGCACTCCTGCGCCCCGACGTTGCCGCGTCCGTCGGTGGCCCGAACGCACACGTCGTGCCCACCCTGGGTCCCGAGCGCGGGAACGATTGCCTCAACGGACTCGGTGGGGCTGTCGAAGGACCCATCCTCGGCGGTCATCGCCTGCCAGGCGCGCCCATCGACGGAGTACTCCACGGCGGCCACGACGGCCCCACCGGTGGCGGAATCGTCCGCCGTGGCGGTCAACGTGAAGGGTTGCGAACCCGAGGGCGGATCCGGGTCGGTGGCCACGCTGGACGTCTGCGGCCCGAGCAGGTCGCCACGATCGCGGACGAAGACATCCTCGAAGGTGTCATTGTCAGCGGGGTCGAAGGGGTCGGCCGTCCAGAACCCCACGATCCGCCCGTCGTCGCTGACCCCCGGAGGCCCGAAGACCGTCGAGTTCTTGGCACCAATGGGGATCGGCGTGCCGTCATCGGCGAGCATCACGTCGACGCGCTGCTCGGTGAACCGGTCCCAGACGTAGACCCGGCCCCCGGAGCGGCTACCCGTGTAGTAGGCGAGATTGCGGCCGTCATGGCTCAGACGCATCATGGCGACGTCGCCGACATCGATCCGCCACGCGGTGCCGCTGGATCGATTGACCACCCGGATTGCGTTGCCCTGGTGGCGGTAGGCCACGAACCGCCCGTCGCCACTGAACGATGGGTCCCCCGCCGTGCTGCTGCTCGAGCCGGCGAGCTGCCTCGTGCGCCCGTCGACCGTGTCCCGGACGTAGATGTTGGCGAACGGCGCCGAGGGACTCTCGAGGTCGAAGGAGAAGGTGCGGAAGGCGACGTACCGTCCATCGCCGCTCACTGAGGCACTGTCCCCGCCACGATCTGCGGGCACCCCGGCGCTGGACTGACTGATCAGCCGCGTCTCACCGGAGTCGATGTGCCGCCGGTACACGTGGTTCTCCGCTCCGGTGACCCCGTCGGCGGTGAGGTCGGTGGCAACGGACTCGAAGACCACGTACTGGCCATCTGCGGAGATCTCCGCGTCCTGGCTGCGCCCATTGGCCGGCGAGCCCGCCAGGGAGGCGCTGACCAGCGTCGTGTCGCCGCTGACACGGTCATGGACGAAGACATCCGCCGTGCCGTTGCTGTCGTTGGCAACCAGGTTCGAGGCGATCGAGTGGAAGGCGACCCTGGTCCCATCGGCCGAGATCGAGGGTCGCAAGCTGGTGGAGTTCCCAGCCACGCCTGCGTCCGAGACGCTGACGAGTTCGGTGGTGCCTGCGTTCCGGTCACGGACGTAGACGCTGAAGGCCGTCGGCCCGTTGGCAACGAGGTTCGGCGCGTTGGAGCCGAAGGCCACGATCGAACCGTCCCCGGAGAGGTCCACGCCGTGGCTGGTGCCGGCTGCCGGCACGCCGCCGGTGGCCACACTGACCATCTCGGTCCCGGGGTCACCATCAGCAGTTGCGGCCGAGCTGGGAGGGGCGACGAGCAGCGCAGCGCCCAGGCTGCACGCGACTCCCAGCGCCACCGCTGGCCTTCGGGGACCGGATCTGGTCGGTGCGCTCGGATCGACCCGCATCGCGGTTGCCTGACTCCCGGTCGCCCGATTGGCGACAATTCCGGCGAACGCTACACGGTATGAGCCCTCAATCGCAGAACAGCTGAATCTCGACGGCTGATCGGGACAGCCCTACTCCTCGTTCGCGCCCCCTCCTGGCAACTGTGCAGGCTGCCGACGTTAGATGGTCGGCAACCCGCACGGATCAGCGTCCGCCGTGCGGCGGGCCGGCTGGACCGGGGGCTGCGGCCGGGGCGGGGCGGGGGCCGGGCCGGGGCGGGGCGGGGGCCAGACGGGGGCGCGCGCTGGACAGGGGCTCGGGGCTATGCGCCGGCTGGACCGGACCTGGGCGCGACGAGTTCGCCGGCCAGTTTCCGGGCGGCGGCTGGACGGCCGGTCAGGGCCAACAGGCCGATCGGTGCGAGCAGGTACTGGCGGTCCACGATCACGCGCGCCCGCTCCGGCAGCCGCCAGCCGCCCGCGTAGTCGGTGAGCACCGCGACAAGCGCCGCCTGTGCGGCATCCGGCTGCGCATGCCGCAGGACCCCACCGGATCCGATCAGGCAGCTGACGTGGGACAGGTCGCGGACCCCGTCGGCGCCGGGCCGACCATGCCGCCGGGCGGAGATGACCGCCGCAAGTCGGGCAAGTTGGAGGTCGTCGGCAACCTCCGCCTCAGTCACCGGGAGGAACCCAACATCCTGCCGGCGGTGGTTCGCGGCGACACTCAGGCGCTCGGCCGGATCCATCTCGCCCATCTCGCCCATCTCGTCACTGCCGCCGCTGCCTGGGCCGCTGCCTGCGCCGCTGCCGCCGCTGCCTGCACCCAACAGCCGCTCCGCGCGGGCCGCCGCGACCACGCCCTGGGCACTCCATCGCATCCCCAGGTCGCCCTCGACGGTGCGACCGTGCCAGAGCGTCCCCACCGCCTGATCGGGAGCATCCTGGTCGGGACTCAGCACGCTGTAGACGTCCGTCGTGGCACCGCCGATGTCCACCGCCATGACGTCCCCACTGGCTCCGGGGCGATCGGCCAGCACGTCGGCGACCACCTCGATACCGGCCAGCACCGCGTCCGGGGTCGCGCACACCACGAGCTCGGCGAACCGTGGCCCCCGGGACAGCCCCTTGCCACCGATCACGTGCGAGATGAACAGCTCCCGGATAGCCCGACGCGCAGGACCTGGGTGCAGTTCGCCGATGCGCGGGATCACGTTGTCGCTGACGATCACGGCCCGCCCACCGGCGGTCAACAGCGCAGCGGCCTCGGAAGCGACGTCAGCGTTGCCGGCCAGGACCACTGGAGTCGAGTGCTGCGAGCGCCCGAGCATGCCGGCGTTGTGCAGCAGCACTTCGCTGTCGCCACCGTCGGTGCCACCCACGACCAGGAGCACGTCGGGCCGCGACTCCACCAGCACGTCGTACCCGGCCGCATCAAGGGGTCCGGCGTGCACGGCCACCACCCGCGCCCCGGCCGACAACGCCACCCGGCGGCCGGCCTCAGCCGAGATGACGCGCTCATGGCCCACAACCGCCAGTCGCAGCCCGCCGCCGGCCGACGAGCAGACCGCCACGGACCGGTCGGGAACGGCCCTGATCCCGGCCCCAACCCCGGCCCCAACCCCGGCCCCGATCCCGATCCCGAGCCGCGCCACGGCCTCGTCGAGGCCCTCGAGCACGTCGGTGGTCGACGTCGTCGGATGCGTCGCAATCGCCAGCACCTCGCCGTCGGCGCCGATGGCCGCCGCCTTCGTGAAGGTCGACCCGACATCCACGCAGACGACGGCGCCGCCGACGGGCGAACCCGCCAGCGGCGCCGCACGATGCTGCATGCGGGCGGGCCTACCCCTTGACACCGCCCTCGAGGGCGCCGCGCTGGATCTTGCCCTGCACGAGGACGAAGAAGATGATCACCGGCATCGCGAACAGCACGGAACCTGCCATCAGGCCACCCCAGTCGATTGCCTTCTGGCCGCCCTGGAAGGAGGTCAACCAGACGGGCAACGTCTGCTTGGCCTGATCCAGCAGGATCACGTTGGCCAGGATGAACTCGTTCCAGGCCAGCACGAACGCGAACACGGAGGTCGACACCAGGCCCGGGGCGATCAGCGGGAACAGGATCTTGCGGAAGGCCTGTCCCTGACTGCAGCCGTCGATCATGGCCGCTTCCTCGAGGTCCTTGGGCACATTGGCGATGAACCCGCGCAGGGTCCAGATCGTGAAGGGCAGCACGAAGGCGAGATAGGCGACCATCACGCCCGTGAGCTTGTTGACCAGCCCCGCGTTGTTCAGAAGCACGAACATGGAGATCAGCAGCGCCTCGAACGGCACCATCTGCACGGCCAGCAGCATGACGATGTACGCCTTGCGACCCTTGAAGTTGAACCGAGCGACCGCTGTGGCGGCAATGAAGGCCACCAGGATGGACAGGACCACCACGACCACGGTCACGGTCAGGGAGTTCTTCGCGTAGTTGAAGAAGTCCTTGTCATTGATCACCCGGGTGTAGTTGTCCAATGTGGCCGGGATCGGCAGGAACTTCGGGGTCTCGAGGAAGAAGTCCGCGCGGGGCTTGAACGAGGAGATGATCATCCAGTAGACCGGGAAGACCATGAGGACGAAGAGGATGATGGCAATTGTGTTGGCGACCAGGCCGCCCTTCCGATTGATCATGATGCCTCGTCAATCTGCTTGATCATGCGCTTGATGTAGATGACGGAGAACACGAGCAGCATCGCCACCATGATGACGCCGATCGCCGACCCGACCCCGAAGTTGTTGGCGGAGAACGAGGTCCGGTACGCGTAGAGCGCGAGCAGGTCCGTGTCGCGGGCGATGCCCCCCGACTTCTGCAGGATGAACACCTGCGTGAACACGCGGAAGTCCCAGATGGTCGACAGTGCGAAGAGGATCAGGAAGATGGGCGCCAGCTGCGGGACAGTCAACTTCCAGAACTGGGCCCACCGCGAGGCCCCGTCCAGCGATGCGGCCTCATACATCTCGTTGGGCACCTGCGAGAGCCCGGCGAACAGCGTCAGCGCGACGAACGGGATCGCCGCCCACACGACGATCAGTGCTGCCAACGCAAGCAGGGACAGGGGGTCCGCAAGCCACGAGTACCCCTCGAACTGGTCAAAGCCGAGGCTCACCAGCGCCCAGTTGACGACTCCGAACTGAGTGTCGAACAGGAACTGGAACACCTGGGTCGCGGTCACCGCCGGAGTCGCCCACGCCAGCAGCAGCGCCAGCAGCACAGTCAGGCGCATCTTGTTCCCGAGCTTGTTGAGCAGCAGGGCGACCAGGGTCCCGAGGAACATCGTGACCAGCACGCACACCGCCGTGAAGACGATCGTGCGGACCACGACGGTGTAGAAGAACGGATCCCCCAACAGCTTCGTGTAGTTCTCGAAGTTGTTCCAGGACTCGGTGCCAAGAGTGATGTCGCGCAGCTTCGCCTCTTGCAGCGAGAGGCGAACCATCTCGACGATGGGGTAACCAAGGACCGCCAGGAGGATCACGGTGGCGGGCAGCAGGAACCAGAACGCCAGCCGGTTGCGCTTGGGCTCGGCGTCCTCCGCGGTCACCTTGATCGTCTTGTCGAGCACGTCAGGTGGTTCCGTATTGCTCACTCACACCAACTCCCTCGTTCGTCCGTGCTGGGGCCCGTTTCGCTCACGGAGCCTAGCGCTCACGTTGCCCGCACTTCTTGCCGTGGATGGTGCTCTGCGACGACTGTTCAACTCGATATCCGGGCACCTGCCGGAACACGTCGATGGCCCGGTGAGCAACCATGCTCACCGGGCCATCGACCGTTCTGCCGTACCTTGGATCAGCCGTTCAGCAGGCTCGTGATCTGCTCAGAGGCCGACGCAGTCGCCTCCTCGACAGACGCGTTGCCGGCGAAGATGTTCACCAGCATGTCCTGCAGGACCTGCGAGGACTCCACGTTCGCCCAGTTCGGGCTCACCGGGGTGAAGCGCGAGTTGGTCGACGCGTCGTCTGCCACGAGGAGGAACTCGTTGCCCTCATGCCCCACGAAGGCACCCTCCTGGTTGGGGATGACGCCGCCATCCTTGGCAAGCAGGGTCTGGGTCTCGAGGTTGGTCAGGATCTTCATCCACTCCACGGCCAGCCCCTGCTGGGCGCTCTTGGCCGAGACCGCGAGGTCGGAACCGCCGAAGAAGACCGGCGAGGTGGTGCCGGCAGCAGTGCCCGGAAGGGCGAAGACGCCGATGTCACCCTCCTGGTCACCGGTGTCCAGCGCACCCGGGGCCCACCACGAGTCGATCATCATGCCGACGTTCCCGGTCTGGAAGGCGTCGAGGTTCTTGGTCTCGTCGCCGTCGACGGGAGCCTTCGAGTAGTTGTCGACCAGGCCCTTGAGGGTGGTCAGGCCGGCAACGGCTGCGGGCTGGTCCAGCGTGCCCGTCCAGGTGTCGCCGTCCTGCTCGGCGATCTCGCCGCCCGCGTCCCACACGAACGGAACCGCGCCGTACCAGTACTTGCCCGGGAAGTAGAAGGCCGAGTACTTGGAGTTGTCGGAGTTGGCGTCCTGGAGCTTGGCAGCAGCTGCGTCCAACTCCTCGAGGGAGGTCGGCACGGCATCGACGCCGGCGGCCTCGAACTGGCTCTTGCTGTAGACCACGACGCGCACGCCACCGTAGTAGGGGATGCCGTAGCGGATTCCGTCGTACTCACCGGAGGGCTGCAGGCCGGGAAGCATGCCGTCCACGTTGAAGTCGCCGGCGTACTCGGACAGGTCGGCAAGGAGCACGGCGTCGGCGTACTTGGCCGTGAGGCTGTTGCCGATCTCGACGACGTCCGGGGTGGAGTCGGTGCCCAGCGAGGTGGTCAGCTTGTCCTGGATCCCGCCCCACTGCTGGAGCTCGACCTCAACGGTGACGTCGGGGTAGGTCTCAGCGAACTGCGCGTTGACCGAGTCGATGACCGACTGCGGCTGGCTGCCGTCCATCAGCCACACCTTCAGGGTGCCGGTGGCGTCAGCGCCGGGCGCCGAGGCGGCATCGGTCGCAGAGTCGGAGCCGCTCGAGCATGCAGTCAGGGTGAGGCCGGCAGCTGCCAGCGCCACGATTCCGGTACGGAACTTCATAGGATCCCCTTCGGGTGTCAGGTAGGTCTGGTCTCGTCCTACGCCACCCGACCACACTGCCGAGCGCGTTTGCATATTCAACCGCATCGGCAGGCCCCCGAGCCTCGGATACCGGGCACGGAACGATCACGGATCGACCCCATTCATAACGATCCGGTAACGGCCGAGGTGGACAACTGGGACGCTCCGGACACACCGACCATCTCGCCGCCACTTGCGTCTGCCCGTCGCTGGCAGGACGCTTGACCCATGTGGCTCACGTCCCGCCGAACCGACGCCCCGATCTCCCCGGAACGCGCGCTGCCGGGACGTCCCCGCTACGACTACGACCTCGCCCGGATCCACGACGTGCTGGGCACATCGATGCTGGCACCGTTCCCGCCCGGAGTGGTCACGCTCTACCTGGGTATGGGGTGCTTCTGGGGTGCCGAGAAGAAGCTGTGGCAGCTGCCTGGGGTGTACACGACCGCGGTGGGCTACCAGGGTGGCACCACCCCGCACCCCACCTACCAGGAGGTGTGCACAGCGCGGACGGGCCAGGCGGAGATGGTGATGGTCGCCTACGACCCGGGTGCGGTCGGCACCCTCGACGTGCTGCGCGTGTTCTGGGAGAACCACGACCCGACGCAGGGGATGCGCCAGGGCAACGACGTCGGCAGCCAGTACCGCAGCGCGGTGTACTGGACGACCGCCGAGCAGCATGCGCTGGTCGAGCGCAGCGCGGCCGCGTACGACGAGGTCCTCCAGGCCGAGGGGCTCGACCCGATCACCACCGAACGTGGGCCGGCCGTTGCCGACGGTGACCCGATCCGGCCCTTCTACTACGCCGAGCCCTACCACCAGCAGTACCTGCACAAGAACCCGCACGGCTACGACTGCCACGCCCACACCGGGATCCTGCTGCCGGACCTCGGATGAGCCCAGGGCCCTCCCGCCGGTCTGCCGCGCTGGGCAGCGGGGGAATGACCGGAGCCCTTGCCGTGGGCGTGGGCGTCCTGGCAGCCCAAGCGCGGGCAGCGAAGCGGACCATCGGCCCGCAGACCGTCGTCCCGCCCTACCAGGATGGGCGTTTCGGCCCCGCTACGGGCACGTCGCTGCGGCTGGCGCTGATCGGCGACTCGGTGGCCGCCGGCCTGGGCGCCGACACCGCCGCCGACACGGTC
>JAQBEX010000136.1:0-7719 GCA_032123675.1 Actinomycetes bacterium | reverse complement strand
CTCGACGTCGCTCTTCACAGCGGCGCACTCCTAGGAGATCAGAGGGATGGGACGGTCCTGCGGTCGGGGCGGGGAGACTCGAACTCCCGATCTCCTGCCCCCAAAGCAGGCGCGCTAGCCACTACGCTACGCCCCGTGACTGCCGCTGCAGTCTAGTCCACATCAGGGGGTACCCTGATCCTCGTCCCCGTGACGTCCGGTTGAACTCTGGCCGGGATCACAGGGCCACGCGGGTGTAGCTCAATGGTAGAGCCCCAGCCTTCCAAGCTGGCCATGCCGGTTCGATCCCGGTCACCCGCTCCACTGACGAAGGCCTCCCGCTGTTCCGGGGGGCCTTCGTCATTGGACTCGGAAGTGGAGCCCGGGATCGGGAGGAGATCGCCGGAGGCGATTGACGGACCCGGTCACCCGCTCCACTCGAAAACAGCCTCTGACCTGCACGGATACGGGTCAAGGGCGCCCTCGTCGCCTGCCTTCCCCGGACTCGTCGACCCAGAACTCGGGTCGCGTCCGCTAGCGAATGGCCTACACTAGTTGCCAACTGGCTGCTCTTAGTTGACACTAGGGCCATGGATCTGTCCGCTCCGACGGTACCCCTGCTGCGGGGTGGCACATCCGCGGTGCTGGGAGTGCTCGCCGGGACGTCCGCGGGGCTCACCGGGCGCACGATCGCTCGGCTGGCGGGGCTCAGCCACGCCGGAGCCGGCAAGATCCTCACAACACTGGTCGAGCACGGGATGGTCCTGGCCGAACCGGTCGGTGCGGCCAACGCCTACCGGCTCAACCGCGAGCACCTCCTGGTCAGTCCGGCCCTGGAGATGCTGAACGCCCTGGACCGCCTCGAGACCCAGCTTGGTGCGGCGATCCGAAGCTGGCCGGTGCCGTGCACCGGGTGCGCGCTGTTCGGATCTGCTGCACGGCGCGATGGGACGACCGGCAGCGACCTCGATGTACTCGTCCTGCGACCCGACCCGATCGCGGTCGATGACCACGCGTGGCGCGCCCAGCTCGACGACACCGCCAGCCGGGTCGAACGCTGGACGGGCAACACCCTGTCCTGGGTGGAGTTCGACAATGCGACGTTCACTCGGATGATCACCAGCTCGGACCCCCTGATCGGTGAGCTGCGCCGCGATGCCCACTGGCTGATCGCCCCTACTCCCCCGGTCAGCGCCGGCCTGGCCACGGCGGCGAGGTCCGCGTGAGCCGGCGAGCCTCCTGTGGACCCACCGAAGCGCGGGAACGCATCGAGTACGCCCGAGAGCAGCTCACGCTGGCCGAGATCGGCCACCCTTGGCCCACGACGGCTTCTCGCAAGGCCTCCGGTGCGGCTGCGGTGCTGGCCGCGATCGCCGCAGCCGACGCCATCTGCTGCCTTCGACTCGGCCGACGCTCCCGCGACGCCGACCACCGCGCCGCTGTCGGACTCCTGGCCACCGTCCACCCGGAGGGCCCCGACCAGGCCAAGGCCCTACGCATCGCCCTGGATGCCAAGGACCCCATGCACTACGCCACCGCCTACCTCAACCCGGATCGCCACACCGCGGTCCTGCGCGCGGCCACCACCCTGGCCACCGCAGCGCAGCGCATGCTGCCCCCGGCGCCCTGACCCGGCGCGACAACGCCGCTGCAGGGTCGAAGCCCCCCACACGTGTCACATGCCTTCCAAGCTGGCCGTGCCGGTACGGACCCGGTCACCCGCTCCACTGACGAAGGCCTCCCGCTGTTCCGGGGGGCCTTCGTCAGTGGACTCGGAAGTGGAGCCCGGGATCGGGAGGAGATCGCCGAAGGCGATTGACGGGCCCGGTCACCCGCTCCGGGCGGTACCGGGGCGCCACCTCAGCCCAGCTTCTCGGCGCCCACGACGACCAGCTTCCACGTAGCCCCGACGGGGTTCATCGTTCCTCCATGAGGCCTTGGAGTAGCCCGTCCCTCTCCGTGACGACCAACATGATCGGCAGGGTGCTGCCGTCCTTGCGCAGGCACTCGACCGCGACCCATGAGCCCATGGCCTTCTTTCGCCCGGTGCTCACGTAGGTGTCCAGCGCGATTTGGTGGCGCTCACGGTACTTGAGCGGCACGAGCGTGTCGATGTTCTGCCCGACGAGCTCGGCCTCCGTCCAGCCGGTCATGGCCTCCACGCCGCCGTGGACAGCGGAGATGACCCCGTCCTCGTTTGCGTCAACGGTCAGCCGTCTCATGAGTGTCCCTCCGCTATCTGTCTCCCAGAGGCCGGCGGGTAGCCCCCGGTGTTGAGCAGGATCTCGTTGCGCGCGATGTCGAACCTACCGTTTGCATTCGGACATCGCATCGTAGGTTCCTGCTTCTGTAGACCGTCTGGAACTCCCTACGGCATTCGAGGTCCGACAGGAGCAATCTACAGGACGTAGTGACTGTCAGTCGTTCCTGAGATAGATGTCGAGCAGCGAAGACCCCATGTTCGCCAACTCGAACGCGTGCAACCCGAGCTCCTCGGCCAGCGCCGTGCACGCCCGGATTCCGCGCACACTGTTCCCGCGTGCATCCAGCTTGGGCGAGTACGTGGCGATCCCGAGCTGACGGTTGACGACGGCGAACACGCCCCCAGAAACGCCGGACTTCGCAGGAAGCCCGATCTCGACCGCCCAGTGACCTGAGTAGTTGTACATGCCGCAGGTGAACATGACCGAGAGCATGTTCCGTACCGATATGGCGTCCAGGACCGTCTCGTTCGTCGTGGGGTTCATGCCCATGTTCGCAACGGTCGCCGCCATCGACGCGAGCTGTTCGGTCGTCACCGTGATGCTGCACTGCCGGGTGTACGTCTCAACGGCCTGCTCTACGTCGCCGATGATGCCCGCACTGTTCATCAGGTACGCGATTGCACGATTGCGACCGGCGTTGGCGAGCTCAGACTTGAAGATCTCACGGTCAACCCCAAGCGTCACGCCGGCAAACCTGCTGTACTGCTCGAGGATGTACTCGAACGTGTCATCGCCGTGGATGCTGCACAGCAGCCCAGTCATGGCGATGGCCCCGGAGTTCACCATCGGGTTGAAGGGCTTGCCGTCCTCGTCGAGCACCACGGAGTTGAAGTCATCCCCGGATGGCTCAACACTCGTTCGCTTGAAGACCTCGTCTATGCCCAGTTCATTGAGGGCCAGCGCGAACGTGAAGGGCTTGGACATCGACTGGATCGAGAACGACGTGGAAGCGTCACCAACGCTGAGCATCCTCCCGTCCAGGGTGGCAAGGGAGATCCCGAAGGCATCCGGGTCGGCCTGGCCCAGCTTGGGTATGTAGTTGGCGACCTCGCCGGAATGTTCATCCAACAGAGACTCATAGACGCTATCAAGGATGGCCTTGATCACGGTCTGCTACCTCCAACGTCAATGTGAGCTCATTGAGCCCATCCAGATAACCGTACGCCACGTCATTCACAGTGTTGCGCACAAGTTGGACCCCCAGCCCCCCCAGTTGTTCGTTCCCCCAACCCGAGCGCGGTGTCCGGAGTAGTCCTGGTCAACTGCGGCAGCAGCCCGGGACTGGTAGGGGTGGGCCGTGCGGGCTAGCTGTCGACGTGGTCACCAACGCACGGTTCGACCCGAGGAACAGCGAGCCCTCGATCCGATAGGCCAAGATGCGCCGATTGATCACCTGGGCCGGCGATGCTCCGGCTGGTGATCTCGTCGAGGAAGGCGATGAGGTCCTCGAGCCGCTCCGGCCGGAGTTCGGCCGAGGCGTCATCGATTCCCAGCTGGGTGGTGGCTGAGACCTCGTTGCGCAGGAAGTCAGTGCCGGGATCGATGTAGGCCGAGGACTCCCCCGGAACCCCGACTCATCCGGTACCCCAAGGACCCCATCCACCCTTTCGTTCGAGCACCGCAGAGAGCCGCTGTCGACACCGATGGCGTCGGGGGCGCACGGCTCGGGCCTCTTGCCCCCTGGCTACCAGGTCCGTCAGGCGCGGTCATCCAGGGTGGTGATCATCGGGATCCTGCCGTTCCCTCGCCGGCGTCGCAGTGACGAACTCCAGGCAGTAGAACCAGCCGCGCCACACATCCGTGACCCTCACCTCGAGCATCCCCGCGGGGACGTCGTCGACCGGTGCGCTGACCTCCGGCCGTTCGCCACGGAATGACCGGCGGAAACCGGGCAAGGTGCGCTCGTAGGACCGGGCGGCACGCTCCTTCTCGTCGACCACCACGATCCGCACGCCGGGCTTGGCGACGCGGGCCATCTCCGCGAGGGCGCGGGCCTTGTCGTCGAAGAAGTTGATGCCTCCGATGTGCAGCACGGCATCAAATGTGCCGTCCTGGAACGGCAGGGCCTCGCCGCTGGCCAGATAGAGCGGAACCACCCAGCCACGGCGACGCACCAGGGCCCGACACCGGCGCAGCTGGCCGATGGAAATGTCCAGCGCGTGCACCTCGGCGACGTCGGGCCGCCCGACCAGGTACGGCAGGTTCGAGCCGGGACCGGCGGACACCTCGAGGACTCGACCGCCCCGCGGCTCGAGCCGATCGAGGACCTCGGCCCGACCACGCGCCTCCGAGGTCCCGATCAGGGCGAACCCGATCCGGGTGAACGCCCCGTACCCCCACGAGAACCAGTCGTACAGCCGAGCGAACCGCCGATCCTGCGGACCAAGCTCCGCCACGTCGATGAAATGTGCGATCCCGTCACGCACAGGGTAGGAGCGCCCACACGCCCCGCAGGTGTAGGCCGCGGCCCCGTCATCCCAGCCCAGCACGCCCCGGCACGTGGGGCAGGCCACCACGCAGGCGGCGGCCCCCGTGGCCTTCGGTATGTCCGACATTGTCGGCGCCTCCTCACCCCATCTCCATGGGGGTCCGCCAAGGCTGGCGAGCATCGATTCCACTATGCCCCCCCGGAGGTCTGACCCGACGGACAAGCGAATGAGCGCGTACCGCCCGCCGATCGCCCTCCCTCCGGAGGAATCGGTACGGTCGTGTCGTCGGTTCGACGTCAGACATCCGTTACGGCAACGCTGCTCGCGGAGTTGGCGGACCGCCGGGAGGGCACGCATGAGTTACGAGGCGACGTGGAACGTGGACGTTGTGGGCGCCAACGCGACCGTGCCGGCGGTCCTGAAGGTGAGTGGTTTCGACCGTGTCATCGTCGTCAGGTAGGGCCCAGTTCGGCCTTCGCGCACAGCTGGTCACTGCCGGCGTGGTCGTCCTTGCCGTCGTCACGCTTGTCACACTCGTGCTGCTCAACGTCGCAGAGCGGCGGTTGGAGGAGCAGGCGTTCGACCAGTTGCGGTCCGTGCGAGTCACGAAGGCCGCCAACATCGAGAGCGAGATCAACGCCTTCATCGGCAATCTTGAGGTTGTTTCCACGTCGAGGGCCGCGACACAGTCATTGAGCGAGTTGTCATCGGCGTTCAACGACCTGAGCGAACCACTCGACCAGGCCGCACTCGATGACTACTACGAGACCGAGTTCGCCCCACGCGTGCAGGGTTCGACGTACGGGGTCGGGTTGAAGACGAGCTACCAGCCGAAGACGGACTCCGGGAAGAGGCTCCAGGATCTCTACATCGCCAACAACGCGAACCCAGTCGGGTCGAAGGACGATCTCATCGACCCGAAGGATGGCAGTGACTACTCGCGCATCCACGCAGAGATCCATCCGTTCTTCCGCGCTGCGCAACAGAGCTTCGGCGCCTATGACATCTTCCTCATCGACAACGACGGCAACGTCGTCTACTCGGTGTTCAAGGAGATCGATGTCGGCACGAACCTCGACAAGGGTCCACTGAGACTGTCCGGACTCGCAGATGCGTGGCGTGAGTCCGTGCAGACCGCCAGATTGTCCGTCACCGACTTCGAGCCATACCTGCCGTCCTACAACGCACCGGCAGCGTTCACGGCAGCAGGTGTGTACGACGATGGCGGGAACCGCATCGGTACTGTGGCGATGCAGCTTCCGGTGGATCGCATCAACGACGTGATGACATCGAACCAGGAGTGGGCAGAGACCGGGCTCGGCGAGTCCGGCGAGACCTACATCGTTGCTGACAACCTGACGATGCGCAACGACTCGCGCTTCCTCATCGAGGACAAGGCGGGGTTCATCGACGCCATCACCGACGCGGGCGTGAAGCCCACCAACATCGGGCTGATCGAGGCATTCAACTCCACCATCGGGCTGCTGAAGGTGGACACCGAGGGGACCCGGGCCGCACTCGCGGGCGAGACGGGGGCAGCGGTGTTCCCCGACTACCGGGGCATCGACGTGCTGTCCGACTACGGGCCCCTTGATATCCGTGGGCTGGACTGGGTGGTGATGTCAGAGATCGACGCCGCCGAGGCGTTCAAGGCGTCCAACGACATGCAGCGCGTGTCGCTGACCGTCCTCGGGATCACGGGCGTGGTGATGCTGGGAGCCATCGTGTTCATGTCGGGGCGGATCGTGCGCCCGATCCGCACGGTTGAGGGCGAGACGATGATCGTCGCGGATCTCTCCTTCGCTGCCGGTGACCACTACGACACGGCGGTGCTCGACCGCATCGGCACACGACGCGACGAGATCGGCGACCTCGCTACTGCGTTCTCGTCGCTCGTGTCGTCGCTGGAGCAGAACATCGGCGCGCGTGTCGCGGTCGAAGGGGAACTCAACGTTGCCGCGGACATCCAGCGCTCGCTGCTCCCGCTGACGTTCCCCACACCGCCGGACGTCTTCGAGTTCAAGCTGCACGCGAAGCTGGTCCCCGCCAAGGAGGTCGGTGGTGACTTCTACGACTTCGGTGAGATCGATGAGCATCACTGGTTCTTCCTCGTGGGTGATGTCTCGGGCAAGGGCGTCCCTGCTGCGTTGTTCATGGCCGCGTCCAAGACCCTGATCCGCTCAGGTGCCATGTCCGGCGAGCCGCTCGATGAGCTGATGACACGCATCAACGCCGAGATCCAAGAGGGCAACACCGAGTTCATGTTCGCCACGGTCTGGATCGGCATCCTCGATGTGCGCACCGGGCACGTCGTGTTCGTCAACGCAGGGCACAACCCGCCGCTGGTCCACCGGGCCAATGGCACGAGGGAGTACATCCACGACACGCATGGACCATTCATCGGGCCGGTCCCAGGTGTCACCTACACGACCGGGGCGCTCACGCTGGGGGTTGGCGATCGCTTCATCGTGTACTCGGACGGCGTCACGGAGGCGATGGACCCCGCCCAGGAGCTGTACGGCGAGGACCGGCTTGAGGCCCTGGAGCTTCCCGTGAGCGCGTCTGATGCGACCGGGGCCCTCGTGGACTCGGTGCTGGCATGGGAGCAGGGCACGCGGTCTGACGACGTGACCGTGCTGGTGCTGGACTTCCTCCGCAAGCGCGAGGAGCGGGTGCTCATCGTCCCGGTTTCCTCTCCGGACCCCATCCAGGCGGTGACGGACCTGAACGCGCAGGTGCAGGCGTTCGCTGAGGAGAGCAACCTCCCCGTTGACGCGGTGGCGCGGGTGCAGACGGCCCTCGACGAGCTGATCACGAACGTCCTGAGGCACGGCGAGGCTCAGAACGTGACCGTCCAGCTATCACTGGCGCCAGGGCTGCTGACCGTGACCGTCGCTGACGACGGGCACGAGTTCAACCCGCTGGACGCGCCGGTCCCCGACACCACGCTCAGTCTGGAGGAGCGCGAAGTTGGCGGACTGGGAATCCACCTCATCCGAAACATGATGGATGACGTGGAATACGTCTACCGCGACGGGTTCAACGAG
>JAQBEX010000135.1:0-14760 GCA_032123675.1 Actinomycetes bacterium | reverse complement strand
AAATCGACTGCATCGCGGATATCACGATCCATTTTGTTTACAAAACTGAGGATCGGCGTATCCCGCAAACGACACACCTCCATCAGCTTGATGGTGCGCTCCTCGACACCCTTGGCGCCGTCGATGACCATCAACGCCGAGTCGACAGCGGTCAACGTGCGATAGGTGTCCTCGGAGAAGTCCGCGTGGCCCGGGGTGTCGACGAGGTTGAACACGACGTCGCGGTAGGTGAACTGCAGGGCTGAGGAGCTGATGGAGATGCCCCGCGCCTGCTCCATGTCCATCCAGTCCGAGACGGTTGAGCGGCGCCCGGCCTTGCCGTGCACGGCACCGGCCTGCCCGATCGCTCGAGCGTGCAGCGACAGAGCCTCGGTCAGCGTCGACTTGCCGGCGTCGGGGTGGCTGATGACGGCGAACGTACGGCGCCGGGCGGCCTCCCCGGAGACTGGGAGCGCGGGCGCCGGTTCGACGGTGGTGGCTGTGCGTTCGGTCATCGGGGCAGCCCTCGGCTCAGGCGAACGCACGGCCACGGTTGGGCGCCGGGGCAGGTATCGCCGGCGAAGGTGCTCTGCTGCAGGGGCATGGTTGACAGATTCTACCGCCGGTCGCGCCTGGGTCCCGCCGGCTCGATCACGCAGGTGAGGCTCGCCCAAGCCCGACCAGTGGCCGCTCCTGAGGGAGCGCCGCCGGCTGACTCAGTGGTGGGTGTCGTGGGCGGGGTCGTCCAGGAACCCCTCCCAGTCGTGCATGCTGCCCAGACCATAGGCCACCTCGAGGTTGTGCCGCGTGCACACCTGTGTTGGCGGTCCCGAGGCAACCACCCGCCCGCTGACGAGCACCACCCAGTCGGCTGCGCGGGCCTCGTCGAGGTCGTGCGTGGTCAGGATCACGCTGCAGCCATCGGTGCGCTGTTCGTGGATGAGCTCGTCGATCGTGGCCGCGGATGTGATGTCCAGCCCGGTGAGGGGTTCGTCGAGGACGAGCAGGTCGTGGTCCTGGACGATCCCCTGGGCGATCAGGACACGCTGGCGCTGACCGCCGGAGAGCTCGTGCATGTGCCGGCGGGCCAGGTGGCTGATCTGCATCCGGGCCAGCGCGTCGGCGACGGCCACGCGGTCCGACCGGCGGAACCGGCCGAACATCCCCAGCTGGGCGAACCTCCCCAACCCGACGACCTCCCGAACGGTGATCGGCGTCACCGGGGGGACCGGGGTCGCCTGCATGACGTAGCTCATCCGTGCCCGGGCGACCTCCGGCGGCGCACCCATGACCTTGATCCGCCCTGAGGACACCGGGACCAGCCCGGCCAGCGCCGAGAGCAGGGTCGACTTGCCCGACCCGTTGGGTCCGATCACCGACACCACCCCGACCCGGGGGATGCGGAACGTGGATGAAGCGATCGCGACGTAGCTTCCGTAGCGGACCTCGAGCGCGTCGGCCTCGACGATCCAGTCCGACTCGGGCGTCGGCGGGGGCGCTGCGCCGGTCCGTGGCGTCCCGGCCGATCCCCCGGTCATGCGGCCACCTCGTCGGCGTCCACCGCGTGGGGGGTGTTCTCGCGGGCCTGGCGGCGGGCGTGGAACCCCTTGGAGATCGGCAGCACGAGGAAGAACAGCGCGACCGGGATGATCGCCATCGTCGCCGACGCGGCGGTGCCGAGGTGGTAGCTCAGAACCAGGCCCAACCACACGGAGACCACCGCGAGACCGGCCGCGCCAAGCATCATCCGGGGGACGGTCCGTGCCAGCAGGGCAGCCGTCGCCGGTGGTCCGACCAGCAGCCCGAACACCAGGAGGGTGCCCACCGCCTGGAAGCTGCCGACCACTGCGGTGGCGATCAGGATGAGCAGGGCGGCGTGGGCCACCTTGGGGTGCATGCCGAGCAGCTCAGCCTTCGACTCGTTGAACGACAGGGTGAGCAGCGGCCGGTAGAGCAGCAGCGAGGCCCCGATCACCAGCACGGCCAGGGCGAGCTGCCAGACGAGGTCCTGCCCCGTGATCCCCAGGGCGTTGCCGAACAGGATCGATGTGAGGCTGCCGGTGTAGCTGTCGACCTTCGAGATGATCACGACACCGAGGCCGAGCATCCCGACGAAGAGCAGGCCGATCGCGGTGTCATGGCTGAGCCGGGAGTGCCGGTTGACGACCTCGATGAGCACCAGCATCACGACCGCGGCGATGGCTGCTCCCAGCAGGGGGTTGAACTGGAAGGCGACAGCTGCGGCGATCCCGGGGACCACGCCATGGGTGAACGCGTCGCCGAAGAAGCTCATCCCGCGCAGGACCAGCCAGGTGCCGACCACTGAGCACATCAGCCCGGCAAGGATCCCGCCCAGCAGTGCGCGCTGCTGGAACCCCAGCGCGAACGGCTCGGTGAACCACTCGATCAGCGCCACGGACGCAGCCTAGCCAGCCAGCGCAGCTGAGATCCGTTGTGCGTTGGTCGCCATCATCTGCTGGTAGGTGCCGGCCTCGGACCCGGGCGCCCCGAGACTGCCGACGTACAGGTCGACCACGGCCACGTCGCCGACCTCGGAGGCCAGCGCGTTGACCAGCGCCTGCGGGTCCGCGGTGTTGGCGAAGATCGCCGGAACCCCGGTCTCCTGCACGGTCGCGGTCAGTGCCGCGAGCTCGGCGGAGCTCGGTTCGGCCAGCGTTGAGCCGCCGGGTACCACGGTGCCGGCCACGGTGTAGCCGTAGGCCGCTGCGAGGTAGCCCAGGGCGTCGTGGTCGGTCACGAGGATCCGCTCGTCGGCCGGGACGCGGGCCAGCGTGGCGGCGACCTCGTCGTTGAGGATCATGAGCTCGCCCTCGAGCAGGGTGCCGCACTCGGCGTAGTCGGGGTTGCCGGTCGTGCTGGTCAGCTCGGCACCGATGACGGCCGCGGCCCTCGCGGTGCGGGCCACGTCCAGCCAGACGTGCGGGTCATCGCCGGAGTGATCATCTCCTGCGGGGTGGTCCTCGGCGTGTGCGTCGTCATCGCCGGTGAACGGCAGCGGGTTCAGCTGCGGGGCGATCTCCACGACGTTCGCGCCGTCGGCCTGCACCGAGGCCAGGCTCTGCTCCAGGCCCTCTTCCAGACCAAGCCCATTGGCGATGACGACGTCGGCGGACCCCATGGTCGCGACGTCCTTGGACGACGGCGCATAGTCGTGGGGATCGGCGCCGATCGGCATGAGCGTGCTGGCCTGCCCGGCGCCCACGCACTCGACGATCTGGCCGGTGATGTCGCCCCAGACCGTGGTCGTGGCAATGGCCCGCACCCCGGCGCTGGTCGCTGCGTCCTGGCCACCGTCCTGCCGGTCCGCGCCGGAGCAGCCGACCAGTCCCATCATCGCGATGGTCAGCCCGGCAACGGTGAGCCACGCGGTCCGACCACCCACGGGACCGTCCTCTCGCCCAAGGCAGGCCCATCCCTGCCACGAATGAGAATCAGTCTAGATTAGGGCGGGGAGTCTGCCAAGCCGGATGGGCACGGCACCGGTGCCCGTTAGGCTTCGCACCATGACCGCTGACTCCCAGCCACGCCAGCGGAACACTCGCCAGCGCGCGGCGGTGGCTGGCCTTCTGGCTGAGTCCGACGAGTTCCGCAGCGCCCAGGACATCCACGCCGCCCTGCGCTCGCGTGGCGCCTCCGTGGGTCTGGCGACGGTCTACCGCAACCTGGGACTCATGGCCGAGCTGGGCGAGGTCGACACCCTGGTGCGCGACGACGGCGAGACGGTCTACCGGCAGTGCAGCGACGTCCACCACCACCACCTGGTCTGCCGGCAGTGCGGCCGGACCGTCGAAGTCACCGGACCGGCCGTGGAGAGCTGGGCCAACGTCGTCGCTGCCGAGCACGGCTTCAGCGAGGTCAGCCACACGCTCGAGCTGGTCGGGCTCTGTTCCAGCTGTGCGGCGCGAGGCGCCTGACCGCGGCTCCGCCGTCAGCAGACCGGGTCGGTCGCGTTCGGTTCGCTGGTCGCGTTCGGTTCGTTGGGCGCTGGCGCTGGCGCAGGTGCGGGTCCGCGGCCGATCCCGGCGCAGGTGGATCCGGCCGCGTGGTAGCAGTCGATGCACAGCCACAGCGAGGCGATCTCGAAGTCGGCATCGGCCCTGCAGCGGTCGCAGACGGCGCGGGCGCCTGGCGCATCGATGGTCGGGGCCTGCTGGTCCATGTCCCCATGCTCCAACCCGGGGCCGCGTGGTGCAACCGCGGCGGTGGACCGAGTCGGCGGGCAGTCCTACGATCCGACCATGAAGTACTTCGTCACAGGGGCAACGGGATTCATCGGCGGTGTCGTGGTGCGCAAGCTCCTCGAACGTGGCGACGACGTGGTCGCCATCGTGCGTGACCCGGGCAGGGCACGGCACCTGGCGGACCAGGGCGTCGAGCTGCACCGGGGCGACGTGGCTGACCGGGACTCCCTGGTGGAGCCGATGCGCGGGGTCGACGGCGTGTTCCACATCGCCGGTTGGTACAAGGTCGGGGTCAACGATCCCGACGCCGCGTGGGCGACCAACGTCGATGGCACCCGCAACGTCCTGGATGTCATGGGCCAGCTCGGCATCGCGAAGGGGGTCTACACCTCGACGGTGGCCGTGAACTCCGACACCCATGGCAGGGAGGTCGACGAGACCTACCACTTCGTGGGCAACCACTTGACCCTCTACGACACCACCAAGGCCGAGGCGCACCGGATCGCCCGGGCCAGGATCGCCGAGGGACTGCCGCTGGTGATCGTGATGCCCGGGCTGGTGTATGGCCCTGAGGACACCAGCAGTGTGCGCGCGTCGCTGCGCCAGCTGCTTCGTGGCCGGCTGCCTGCCCTGCCCTCGGGTACCACGTACAACTGGGCGCATGTCGACGACACCGCCGATGCGCACCTGCTGGCGATGGACAGTGCGCCGGTTGGCGAGACCTACATCGTCACCGGGCCTGCGGCCACGCTCCTCGAGGGGATGCGCATGGCGGCCGAGGTGGCCGGCGTGCGGCCGCCCGCCAGCATCCCGGCTTCCGCCATGCGCTCGATGGCATCGGTGACCGGCCTGCTGGGCAAGGTGCTGCCGCTGCCCGCCGGGTACTCCCCGGACGGGCTGCGGGCGGTCGCGGGCACGACGTACCTGGGCTCCAATGCCAAGGCGTGCCGGGATCTGGGCTACGACCCCCGGCCGCTGGAGGTGGGCTGGGTCGAGACCGTGCGCCACGAGATGGCCACCTTGGCCTGAGCCTCGGAGTTGGCCCGAGGCTCTTGGTTGGCCCGAGCCTCGACGCCGATACGTCCAGGCGAGCGATTGGGAACCTACGCGAGCGTAACTTAGACTGAGGTTCCCAATCGGTGGTGAGGCGAACGCCTCGGGCAGGAGTTCGTGATGACGGGTGGCCACCCGACCGTCCAGACTGGGCCGATGGATGCGGACCCGGCCCATGCTCCCGACGAGGCACCTGTCGGCGCGCCGGTGCATGGAGTCGCTGCCCTGAAGCCACGGCTCCGGGGCTGGCTGCACTTCGGCGCTGCCCCGCTCGCGTTCGTCCTCGGGCTGGCGCTGATGGTCATCACCCCCTCTGAGGGCCTTCGGGTGGCCGTGGCGGTGTACGTGTTCACCACCGTCCTCCTCTTCGGAGTCAGCGCTGCCTACCACCTCGGGGCAGGTAGCCCGCGCGTGAATGCCAACCTCCGAAGGCTCGACCATGCCAACATCTACATGTTCATCGCCGGGTCCTACACGCCGTTCGCCGCCGCATTGCCGTCAGCGACGCTGCGCTGGACCGTACTCGTGCTGGTCTGGGGTATCGCCCTGGTCGGGCTGATCCTCCGGGTCGCGTGGACTGGCGCCCCGCGCTGGCTGGTCACGGCGTCCTACCTGGCCCTGGGCTGGGTGGCCATCTTCTTCCTGCCCGCCTTCTACCGGGACCTCGGGGCCGCAACCGTCGCGCTGCTGGCGATCGGTGGGGTGCTCTACTCGATCGGCGGGGTGATCTACGCCCGCAAGCGACCCAACCCGCACCCGGAGTGGTTCGGGTTCCACGAGCTGTTCCACGCGTTCACCATTGCCGCGTACCTGGTGCAGTACGTCGCCGTGGCGATGGTCGTCACTGGCTGACCTCGCCTGGACGGGGCCGGTCGTGGCCTAGCATTGCCGCCACGGCGACCGTCAGATTGAGGAGTGCCCATGGCTCAGGCCAAGCCCGCGTGGACGTTCGTCCGAGAACGCCGCTACCTGGCCCTGCGGACCGGCGTCGGACTGGCCGTGGCCAGCATCGGTCCCTCCTTCGCGCGCGGGCTGCTGCCCCGGTCGACGACGGACCAGGCGATGCTGACCGGCGCCGTGGGGGCCTCCGCGCTGGGCTTCTCGGCGCTGGGACTGTCCACGGTTGAGGCGGTCTCCGAGCTCATCGTCACGTCTCGGCAGGGGGGCGATCCGAAGAACGTCACCCTGGCTGCGTCCGGGATCGTCGCAGCCTCAGGCGTGGCCGTCATGGCAGCCATCCCGAGCAGCCCGGACGTTGCCCTGCCCGTGGCGTTCGTGAAGGCAACGGCAGTCGTGATGACGGCCGGTGCGGTCGCCAGTGCCCTGGTGGTCGGCTCGGACCGGGTTGTTGAGCGCGCGATCGGTCAGCGCGGCCTGCCCACCAACCTCGCGGTCGCCGCTGGGCTCGGGGGCGCCGCCGCCGGGGTCCGGGTGGCCCTGCGCAACCGGAGGGCCAAGGCCCAGGGTGAAGGGACCGCCGCAGAACGCAAGCGCGAGGCTGAACGGCTCAAGCCGACGCCCAAGGGCGTGGCCCGGTCGGTGGCCGTGGGCGGGGCCGTGACCGGTGGCCTGATCGCCCTGGCCGGGGTGCAGTTCGGGATCGCCGAGGGAACCACGTTCCTGGCCTCGAAGCTGCTGGGACGCGCGGACAACCCGGTGACGCCGTTGGTGGGCCATGCCACCGCCGCCGCCGTGCTGAGCGCCACGGGGGCAGTGGCGCTCAACCAGATCCGTTGGCACGTCCTTCGGGCCGACGACATCGTCGAGCCCGCCTACCCGGAGCCGCCCACCAACCCGAACGTCACTGCCGGGCCCAACAGCGTCGTGGCCTTCGACGCCATCGGCAAGGAAGGCAGGCGCTTCGTGCTGATGGCCCTGACCCCGGCGCAGATCACCGAGGTGATGGGCGAGCCGGCCGTGGAACCGGTCCGCGCTGTCGCCGGCTTCGGCAGCGCGAGTGATCCGCAGGAGCGCGCCCGGATCGCACTGGACGAGCTCGAACGGCTCGGCGGCTTCGAGCGCTCCTTGATCGTCGTCGCGGCCCCCACCGGAGTCGGCTACGTCAACTACTCGTTCGCCGAGACGGTCGAGTACCTGACCCGCGGGGATTGCGCCACGCTTGTGCCGCAGTACGCGCTCGTGCCCAGTGCGCTGGCCCTCGAGGACACGGATCGCGGCGAGGTCCAGCAGGCACTGATCCTCGAGGGGATCAGGGACAGGATCGCGCAGCTGCCCGCCGACCGCCGACCGCGGGTCCTGAACTTCGGGGAGAGCCTCGGCGCTGAGGTGGCCCTCGACGTGGCGGTCACGGGGACCCATCGGTTCGCCGAGCTCGGTGTCGAGCGCGGGCTCTACCTGGGCACGCCGTTCCGCACCAACCTCTGGGAGCGCTGGTTCGCGGACCCTGCCGCCGTCGATCCGGAGGGCCTGCTGGGCCAGGTCTCGCAGGCCAGCGAGATCGTCGACCTCCCGGCGTCGGTCCGGCACGTGCAGGTCATCCACCACGATGACCCGATCAACAAGTTCGACTACCCGATCCTGGTCCGGACACCCTGGTGGATGGGCGCACCGGAGACCCGGCCCCCGGGGGTTCCGCGAGAGACGGTCTTCCGGCCCGTCATCACCTTCCTGATCACCCTGGTCGACCTGAAGAACGGCATGAACTCCAAGCCGGGAGTGTTCGTCCGCCAGGGCCACGACTACCGGATCGAGCTGCGTGAGGCCGTTCAGCGGACCTATGACCTGCCAGCGACCGAGGAGCAGGAGCAGCGCATCGAGGCGGCCCTGCGTGCCTCCGAGCAGGAGTGGGCCACGCGCCGGATGGTCGCCTCCAGGTTCGCGAAGGCGCGCGACTCGGTGAAGGCGCAGTTCGCCCGGTGGGGCCAGAACGCCGACTCAGTGGACATCGACGGGTTGTCAGCCGCCGAGCTCGCCCGGGGGAACACAACCCGGGCTGAGCAGGTACTACTGGTGGACGAACGGGGCTGAGGACAGCCGAGCCGCCTCATCGCGGCACCACAGGGCGACCAGTCCTCGGAAGTGCTCGATGAACTGGTCCTGCTCGTGCGCCGGGAAGGTCGCACGCACGGTGTCGACGATCACCGAGTCCATCTCCGGGCCCCGGAACCACTCGAGGGCGATCTCGTCGAAGTTGCGCAGCCGGGAGTCGCACCAGTCGTAGTAGCGGTCGGTGTCGAAGTAGCTGTCGGCCAGCTTCCGGTAGGCGGCGAGCTTCTCCTCGTAGGTCAGGTCGTCCCGGTCGCCGATCGCGAAGTAGCGCGTGGTCTCCAGGTCCACGGACCGCGGCCGGTCGGTCACCATGCAGTATGCGCTCCACTTCACCAGTGCCTTCATGGCCCACGGGAAGTAGTAGTGCAGTGACGTCACGGCCACGTCGGGGCAGGCGTTGGCGTAGTCGATCGGGTAGACCTGATCGGGTTGGCCCTCGCCGCCGAACTTCACCAGCATCTCGCAGGAGTTGAACTCCCACTTGAAGAACGCGTTGACCGTGCGGTTGATGGTCACGCACTCATCGCCGGACTGAGCCGACAGGAAGCTGTGATCGACGGCGTAGCGGTTGTGCATCGGCTCGTCCGGCTGGAAGCGCATGACCATCGTCTCCGGGCCGATGGACAGCGACCGCGCGAAGACGTCGTGATCCTCGGCCGCCTGCAGGTGCATGAGCATCTCGCCGGAGTCGTCGTAGGCCCGGTACAGCGTGTCTCGATCATCCACGCGGGACACCCCACGCCAGCCACCGCCGTCGAAGGGCTTCATGTAGAGCGGATAGCCGACCGGCTCGGCGACGGCGGCCAGGTCGAAGGGCTGGTTGTAGCGCTGCGCCGTGTAGGCGTACTTGGCGTTGTCCAGCGGATTCTTGTACGGCACCAGGACCGTCTCGGGGATCTTGAGCCCGAGGCGCATCATCGCGCAGTAGGCGGAGTGCTTCTCCATCGACTGGAACGTGAACGGGCTGTTGAGCAGGTAGACGTCGTCCATCAGCGAGGCCTTCTTCAGCCACTCACGTGGGACGTAGTACCAGTAGGCCAGCCGGTCGATGACCAGGTCCTGGCTCGGCTTGTCCCGCAGGTTGAACGGCTCGATCGTGGTCCGCTCAGTCGCGATCTCATGAGTCACCCCATGAGCGTCCCCGACCGGCCCGAGCGCCCGGATCAGCGATTCGAAGGCCACGGGCCAGTCGTTCTCGGTGCCCAGGAGCAGTCCCACGACGTGTCTGCGGATCGTGCTGTCCATCGTCATCCTCCGGTGGTCGGGTTGGTGCGCGGGTCGGCAGTGCCCTGATGCTCAGAGCTCGGCGAGATGCTTGACGGCCATCCGCTGCCAGGAGGGCCAGTCATGTGGGGTGTCGGTGCCCCAGACGTCGAGCTCGCAGGGGATCCCCTTGTCCCACAGGGAGTGGGCCAGGGCCCACGTGGACGGCAGCGCGCGCGTCGGGTGCTCCTCCCACTGGCCGGAGCCCACGACGAGCTGGATGAACACGCGAGCGCGCAACCACTCGAGGTGGTCACCGTGCAGGTTGGGCACGTAGGCCGCCGGGTTGTTGAAGTACAGGGATGGCCCCATCTCACCCCAGGCGTGCCAGCTGCCGGGGTCATAGTTGCCCGACAGCCCGACCGCGCGTGGGAACAGGTCCGCCCGGCGCAGTGCGAGGTTCACCGCGTGGTAGGCGCCCATGCTCGCACCGGCGGTGACGATCGGGACCCATCCGCCGCAGTCGTTGTGGATCGCAGCGGCGACCTCGTCGGTGATCCACGCGTGGTAGCCCTCGTGGCGACGGGCGCGCTCCTCGCTGGGGATGGAGCTGTCCGACCAGGACGCATGGTCGTTCGCGTCGACCGCGTAGACCTTGATCCGACCGGCCTCGATCGCTGGGGCAAGCGCGTGGATGATGCCGTTGCCCTCGATGTCGTAGGCACTGCCGCCCTCGCAGGGGAAGTACAGGACCGGGGTGCCCCAGTGGCCGTAGGCCACGACATGGCCGTACGTCCCGATCGTCGGAGCCCAGACCTGCCACTCGTCGCGCCGCATGGACGCAGTCTGTCCGGTCAACCGGGGTTGTTGCCCGCCTGGCCCCAGGTCGCCTGCAGGAGCAGGCGCAGTCCGGGGTCCAGGCAGTCGCGCCAGCCGGTGTAGTTGTGACCGTCGGGGTTCTCGACGAACGTCGTCGGCACCCCCAGGCGGGCCAGCCGGCGGGCCAGCGACCGGTTGTTGGCGAGGTTCTCCTCACCGGTTCCACACGTCATGGCGACGTGCAGGCCGGCCAGGCGTTCGGGGTCGGCGTCGATGTCGTCGACGAAGCGCACGATCCGGTGGTAGTGCCGGTAGCCGCTCTCCATCCCATCGGTGCGGGGTCGGAAGAAGGAGCCGGACTGGCTGAAGACCCCCGCGAAGGTGCCCGGGTAGCTGCTGGCCGCGTGCAGCATGGCCAGCCCGCCGAGACTGGCCCCCACCCCCACGGGGCGCCCGGCGGTCGCCATGGCGTCGGTGATGTCCGGCAGCATCCGAGTCACCAGGGCGCGGGCGTAGCCAGGCGAGGCCGAGTAGCTGCGGTCGCGGTCGACCGGGTCGAGCAGCAGGACTCGGCAGCGAAGTCCCGGCTCGAGGCGCCCCACCGTGACCAGGTAGCGCAGGAGCTCGGCGAGGTCGGCGTACTCCGGCCCGTCGTGCACCACCAGCAGCGGGAGCGGCTCGGCTGGCGTCGAGTCCGCGGGAACGAACAGCTGGCCGGTGATCCGAACGGCCGCGTCGGGGTCGACCACCTCGGTGGCGGTGGGATCGGCAATCAGGGCAGCCGACGTGATGGGGGCCCCGCTGGCGCGTCGGATCCGGTCGTCGCCGGGGTTGGATTGGGCGCGCACACGCACCGAGGTGATCCCCTCGCTGGGCACCACGCGCCCGGAGGGGCCCAGCCCGTCAGCGTTGATGGCCGGTATCGCCACCGCGACCAGGCCCGCGGGAGTGCGTGCCCCCACGCGCCCGAGGGGTCCGGGCCGACCAGTCATGGCTGCCCGCCGGGTGGCCGCTCGGACGGCTTCCGCGTCGCGGCGGGCCTGTGCCTCAGTGGCGTCAGCCACCGACAGCCACCATGGCCGGACGTAGCCAGGGAACTCGATGACGGACTTATCTCCGAACACGGATCTGACCCGGTTCGGGTTGGTCGGGTCGGGGACCATCGAGTGGCCACCGTCGGACCACGCCAGGCTGATCAGGTACTCCAGCCGGTCGACCGGGGGGCGTGGGATCCGCGCCACCCAGTGCTCGCCCTCACGGTGGAAGCTGGGGTCGGCCCCGTAGTCGCGCAGATGGAACCACACGCGAGTGGGCGTGCAACGCGCGTCGTGGTCGATGCGGAACGTCACCTGCTGGGTGACCGGATCCACCCAGGGCCCGGGCGCGCCGGGCCCGGTGGCGGGTGAGTGCATCCGTCGATGCTACCGATCACTCGGCGATTGCTTTAATCTATCACCAGAGGAGCAATTCAGGCCCAAGATTCTGGGTGTATGGGGGATTCGGGGCAGTATGTGTGGGCACACTTGTTGCATGACAATGACACCGTCCGAGGCGCTGCGCGCCCGTCCTCAGCACCCGGAGGCCGATCCCGGCCGCGCCGTGGCCTTCTTCAACCTTGATGGGACGCTGATCCCGGGGTCAGCGAGCATCCCGCTGGCGCGGGCGGCGTTCCTCGCGGGCATGGTGACCCCGATCGAGCTGGCCAGGGACGTGCGCAACGGGTTGTCCTTCCTCCTGCAGGGTGCCAGTGACGAGCGTTCCGAGGCCGTGCGTGACCGGATCCTGGCGGCGGTCGCCGGGCGGTCGGCCGACGAGGTGCTGGCGCTGTCCGACGGCTTCATCCCGGACCTGGTCGGGTCGATCACCCCCCAGATGCACGCGCTGCTCGACGACCACGTCGAATCCGGTCGTGATCGCGTGCTCCTGTCGGCCGTCCCCACCGAGATCGTGGCGCGGATTGCCCTGTCCGCTGGCCTGGAGCGGGGTTCCGGGACGACCGCGGAGATCGACTCCGACGGGCGCTACACCGCAGTGCTGTCCGGACCGTTCTGCTACCGCGAGGGCAAGGTCGAGGTCATGCGCGCGCTGGCCGAGGAGCACGGCTATGACCTGTGCGCCTCGTATGCCTACACCGACTCCATGAGTGACGTGCCCATGCTCGAGGCCGTCGGCCACCCGGTGGCCGTCAACCCGGACCCGGGACTGCGCGACCTCGCCGAGGCCCGCGGCTGGCCGATCGTGGAGACCTCGCGGGTGCCGCGCGTCTGCGTTGCGGACCCGCACAGCTGGGCCAGGATGGGCCGTCGGCTGGCCGCCGCCTCCCTGTCCGGCGCCATCGCCCTCGGGGCCCGCCCCATTGAGGCGTTGGGCGGCATCGACGGTGGGGGCGAGGAGTCCGGTGATGGCCCCGGCCGCCCGATCGACCCGGCCAGCCGGGCCGTGGCCTGAGTGGCGCAGGTGCAGTGATGGATGCTCGAGAGCGCGCGGCGGCCGCGCACGCTGCCGGTGGCGCAGTGGCGCGGGTAACGAAGGCCGTCGCCGGCAGCCATGAGGTCGTGGCGGGGGCGGTGCGCGCGCGGCTGGCCCCGCTCGGGGCGGCGGGCCAGCTCCCGCTGGATGCGTCGACCACCATGGCGCGGGCCAACTACGCCGCCGTGCAGTCGGCCGCCCGGGGTGCGGCCACCCTGGCCGCCCCCCTGCTGGCCGAGAGGACCCCCCCAGACGCCACGCCCGCTGCTGGGCAACTGCCCGCGGCTGCGTGGCTGGCGGCTCTGGGGGCCGCCTTCGGCGACCAGATGGTCGACGACCACCGCGTGCGGGCGCTGACGGTGCCGATGTCGCTGCGGGACAACGGCGCACTGCTCCTCCTTGAGCAGCAGGATGGCGCCGCGCTGCTCGAGAACCCCAGCCCGGCCCTCGTGATCTTCGTCCACGGGTTGGGCAACCACGAGGCAGTGTGGGGCGAGGCCTACCTCGACGTGGCCCGTGAGCACGCAGCGACCCCCTTGACCCTGCGCTACACGACCGGGCAGGCGATCGTCGATTCTGGCGCCGAGTTGGCCGACCTGCTCGACGGGCTCGTGTCCACCTGGCCCGTCCCCGTGGAGCGGATCGTCCTGGTCGGGCACTCGATGGGTGGCCTGGTGATCCGCGCGGGCCTGGCTGCCGGCGGCCCGTGGCGGGGACTCGTCTGCGACGTGATCACGCTGGGCACGCCACACGCAGGGGCGCCGTTGGAGCGGTTCGCCGCCAGGAGCCTGGCGCTGGCCGGGACGGTGCCGGTCATCGCCCCGATCGTGGCGCTGGGCGACGAACGCAGCGTCGGGATCAAGGACCTGGGCTTCGCGGAGGTGGCCGCTCCCGCTGCCGGGCCGGACTGGCACCTGGTGGCGGCGACGTTGGCCCAGCCCAACGCCACCAGCGTCCTCGGTCGGGCCCGCTCCGAGGTGCTCGGCACCCTGGGTGACGGCCTGGTCACCATTGACAGTGCCTTCGCTGTCGAGGCGCACCTGACCGCCCGTCGCCTGGTCATCGGGGATGCCAGCCACATGGCCCTGCTGGGCCACCCCGACGCGGTCGATGTGCTGCGCAGCGTCCTGAGCAAGCCGCGCTGAGGGCCACCGTCGGCGTCGGGGGCATTGCTGCACAATGTGCCCATGGTCGACGATGTCGTGGCGCGCCCGGAGCCCCGCGCGACACCACCGGCCTGGCTGCTCTACCTGGCGGTGCTCGCCGGTGGGATGCTCGGAGGGACCACGCGGTACCTGATCGGGGTTGCCCTGCCCAACGAACCCGGTGAGATCCCCTGGGCGATCGTCCTGGTCAACCTCCTGGGTGCCTTCGTCATCAGCCTCCTGCTCGCCGGCTGGTCCCGCCGCGGACACGTCGCGCATCCCTGGCGCCCGTTCCTCGCCACTGGCCTGCTCGGTTCGTTCACGACCTGGTCGACCTTCATCGTCGATACCTACGAGATGTTCGTGGCCGGCCGGGACCTGCTGGCCTCCGTGTTCGTCGTGGCGACCACCGCTGTGGGCGTCCTCGCAGCGGGGGCCGGATGGTGGACGGCGCAGCGGGTCGTTCCGCCGGTCGAGCGGACGGCGGCCCTGTGAGCCTCCTCGACCAGATCAGCCAGGTCCACGTGATCGGCGTGGCCGTCGGCGCCGGGCTCGGTGCGGTCTGCCGGGGCTGGCTGGACCGTGCGGTCGTGCGTCGACATGGCCTGACCCTGCTGCCGTGGGCGACCCTGACCGTCAACATCGTGGGCTCCCTGATCCTCGGCGGCATCCTCGGGTGGTCAGCCGAGGTGGTCACGCCCGGCGACGCCCGGGCCGAGCTGGCCGACCTGGCACTGACCCTGGAACTCGTGATCGGCGTCGGGTTCGCAGGTGGGCTCACGACCTTCTCCACGTTCTCCTGGGAGTCGTTCACGCTTGTGCGCGAGGGCCGGACCCGCTCGATGCTGAGCTACGTGGCCCTCACGATCGGGCTCACGCTC
>JAQBEX010000134.1:0-3680 GCA_032123675.1 Actinomycetes bacterium | reverse complement strand
CTGCGCAGCGGTCACGCCGATTCCGGGGATCTCATCGAGGCGGGCGACCGCTGCGGCGGAAGGGGCGATCTGGTCGCTGATGCGTTCTTCGACGTCGGCGATGTCGGCGCCGAGCTGGTCGATGCGGGCGAGCATCTTGGTTAGCAGGAACGCGTGATGGTTGGTGAACCGACCGATGAACGCCTCCCGCAGCGTCCGGGCGCAGCAACCGGTGGCAGATCCGCAGGGCATTCCGGATCCCGATGTTGTAGAGCGCCCCCTCGGACCAGATCAGATCGAAGCTCTCCGGTGGTAGCCCTGGATGCGCCATGTCGCCGACCAGGGGCCGAACTCGCCCGGCGAGCCCCCGCTGGGCGATCGCCGCGCGCAGCCGCTCGATGCTCGGCGCGTGGTTGTCCAACGCCGTGATCAGCGCGCCGGGCAGCAACTGCGCGAGGTGGAGCGTCTGCCCGCCGACGCCGCAGCCGAGGTCGAGCACGACAGGCGCCTGCGGCCGCTGCGCGCACTGGCCGAGCGCCTTCTCGGCAGTGGCGCGGTTGCCCGGACCTTGCCTGGGCAGATCCTCGAAGACCTCGAAGAACACCTCCCAGAACCGGGGGCTTGACTCATCCATGAGCAGTCCCCTCTTCGGGCCGCAGCCCTAGGAACACCTCGTGCCCGGCGTTGCCGTACGAGTCCAGCTCGAAGGGGACCGTGAGTGGCTGGAAGCCTGCATCGGCGATCAGCTCGAGCCACACGGCCCTGGGGAACAGCCCCATCACAAGCCGGTCGTGAATCACCTCGACCGTGCCGCTCTCGTCGCGTAGCAGATAGGCGAAGTCGGTCAGGTAAGTCTCGCGGCGGCCTGCCGGGATCGAGCGCCACTCCAGATAGCGCATGCCTCTGCCACCATCGTCGCTGCCCCCTGCCTCGGTCCCCGGCTCGAAGTTCTCCGTGACGAAGTCCGGCTGGAACAGGGCGACCCCACCAGTCGCGGTGTGCTCGAACGCCGTGACCAGGGCGCACGCGAGATCGGTGCGCGACGCCATGTAGCTCACCGCATCGTGCAGGAGCACACAGTCGAAGACGCGACCGAGCCTGATGCTGCGCATGTCGCCCACGACGTTCTCGCACTCCGGATTGAGCCGATGGCTGATCGCCAGCATCGCCGGCGCCAGGTCGACCAGCGTGCAGCCCATCGTTGCCTTGAGGTATGCGGCGTTGTTTCCACCCCCGCACCCGAGTTCCAGAAGGGTCCTGGGCGGCCTGTCGCAGTGCGTCTCGAACAGCCTGCCGTAGAAGGCAGCTTCCTCGGCGTAGTCGCTGGCCGGCGTCAGCAGGGGATACCACTCCGCCAACTCACTGTAGAGGCGGGGACCACCGTTCACGCCGGGCGCAGCATCTCCCATGACACCTTGTTATGGCACAACCCATAGCTGCGATGCCGGCTCGATCAGGTTCCCCTCGTGACCGGAACCACGCTCGACCTTGGTGCTCGGACGAGCGAGGCTCCAAACAACCTCGCTGCCACCACCATCCTCCGCACAAGAGTGCCCCATACCGGTGCCAAACGCGCATGTTGGGGCAGGCACCACGGCCCAGAGTGGGGCAGGTCGACCCGTGGGTCGGCCGGGGGGCGAGCGGACAGCCGGTGTCTGCCGCTTCGCAGTACGGTGGGCCTCAGGGTCGGAGGCCTTGCTGGGACCTGGCTCCGCCCAGGAACCGGGACTCACCGGGACCTCGGAGCAGATCGCCGCCTTCTTCGGCGTGGTCGACACGACCATGGGCTCGATCGGCTCCCCTCCTCAATCGCCACGCGCGAGGAGTCCGGGGCGTTCCTGAACGTCAGCGGCCGACCGGCCCCAGCGTGGACGCCCGCGGGGGCAGTCCGTCGTAGGCGGCGTACTTGAAGGCATCCGCGCGCGTCGGGAAGTTGAACGTGGTGTCGATGAACTCGTCGATGGCACCCTCACGGTGGAGCAGCGCCTGGGCCACGTGGATCAACTCCGTGGCCTCCTCCCCCAGGATGTGTGCGCCGAGGAGCCGACGGTCCGAGGCCCGGAAGACGAGCTTGAGCATCCCCTCGGTCGACCCCGAGATTCGGGCGCGGGCATTGTCTGAGAAGTAGGTGCGACCCGTCCCGACATCGTCGCTGGCCGAGCGGGCAGCCGCCTCCGTGAGCCCGACCATCGACACCTCGGGCAGGGTGTAGATCCCCGTCGGGACCATTGAGTCCAAGGACTCCTTGAAGGGGATGGCGAACGCCCGGCACATCGCCACCCGCGCCTGCTCCATGGCCACGGACCCCAGGCCCGGTGGGCCTGTGACGTCGCCGGCGGCGTAGACGCCCGCAGCCGTCGTCTCAAACCGGTCGTCGACCCGGATCCGCCCACGCGAGTCGACCACGACGTCGGCGTCGTCCAGCCCCAGGCCCTCCACGTTGCCGGTCCGGCCCAATGCGTGGAGCGCGGCGTCGGCCGGCAGGGACTCGGATCCGACCCGCACAATGAGCCCGTCCGGCCCCCGTGACACCGAGTCGACCTGCGACTGGAACATCAGGCGGGCACCGGCCCTCGTCAGGCTGTCCGCCAATGATCGTGAGATGTCCGCGTCGAGGATCGGCAGCAACCGGGCCCCTCGGTCGACGAGTGTCACCTGGACGCCCAGGGCCGCGAAGATCGAGGCGTACTCAGCCCCCACGGGCCCGCCGCCCACGACCACGAGTCGCTCAGGGAGCCGTTCGATGGACAGCACCGTCTCGGAGTCGTGGACATCGGGGTCGTCGAAGGGGAGCCCCGGGGGATGGTGCGGACGCGAGCCCGTGGCGATGAGCACCACGCCGGCCCGGAGCACGCGCTCCTGCCCGTCCTCGCCGCAGACGACCACCGTGCGACCCTCACCGAGCCTTGCATTGCCGTGCACGAGCTCGATGCCGTGTCGATCGAGGTTGGCGCCCACGGCCTGCGACATCGCCGTGACGACGCCAGTCACATGGGCACGCAGCCGCTCCATGATCAGTTCGCGCGACAGGGTGATGCCGATCCCGAACACCTCGCGCCGCGACCAACCGGTCAGGTACACCGCCGCATCCCGCAAGGCCTTCACGGGGACTCCAGAGACGGCGATCGCCGAACCTCCGGGGTCGGCGCGGCGTTCGACGACAGCCACGCGATATCCGTAGTAGGCGGCCTGCGTCGCGCCCTTCTCCCCTGCGGGCCCCGATCCGATCACGACCAGGTCGAAGTCATCAGGTCCTGTGGTCACCGTCCGGCGGGAACTGCCCGACATCGTGACCTGCGATCCACTATCCGTCATGTGACCACTGCTCCTTGGGAGGACCCGAGACAAGCGACGGTCGCATCGAGGGGGGCGTTGACCTCCCTGAGCGGCCACGAAGGGCCCCGCGGAGCACTTGGGCACCATACTCTCGGGGTCCGTCCTCGAACAGAGCCAGAGCCAACGAACCGTCAAGCCCGTGCAGGTATGTCGAGGCCCCCATCGGACCAGGTCGATCCGGTCCGATGGGGCCGGGACTGCGCTGTTTACTCCTCGAAGCCGGTCGTCGGGTTGCAGGCGAATCCAGGGCTGGGGATGAACTCCTTGGCCATCCTGATGCCGGCGCCCGGTGCCACGCCCATGTCTGCCGCGGCCGCCTTGCCGAAGAACTGGAGGAATGTCCCGTACGACTGCGTCCGGGTGGG
>JAQBEX010000133.1:0-28857 GCA_032123675.1 Actinomycetes bacterium | reverse complement strand
CACCCCGGCCACCGAAGTCGGCACCGAGCGCGTGAAGCGCGGCATGGCCGAGATGCTCAAGGGGGGCGTGATCATGGACGTGGTCACCCCCGAGCAGGCCCGAATCGCCGAGGATGCCGGCGCCGTGGCGGTCATGGCCCTCGAACGGGTCCCTGCCGACATCCGGGCCCAAGGCGGTGTGTCACGGATGAGCGACCCGGACATGATCGACGGGATCATCGACGCGGTGTCGATCCCGGTCATGGCCAAGGCCCGGATCGGCCATTTCGTCGAGGCCCAGGTGCTGGAGTCCCTCGGTGTGGACTACATCGACGAGTCCGAGGTCCTGACCCCGGCCGACTACAGCCACCACATCGACAAGTCCACGTTCACGATTCCGTTCGTGTGCGGAGCGACGAACCTGGGCGAGGCCCTGCGCCGGATCACCGAGGGTGCGGCCATGATCCGCTCCAAGGGCGAGGCCGGCACCGGCGATGTCTCCAACGCCACCACCCACATGCGGGCCATCCGCGGGGAGATCCGTCGGCTGTCGTCGATGAGCCCTGACGAGATCTACGTCGCAGCCAAGGAGTACCAGGCTCCCTACGAGCTGGTTCGTGAGGTCGCCGAGCGGGCATCGCTGCCTGTGGTGATGTTCACGGCCGGGGGGATCGCCACGCCAGCCGACGCGGCGATGATGATGCAGCTGGGTGCGGATGGCGTGTTCGTGGGTTCGGGCATCTTCAAGTCCGGCAACCCCGCCG
Organism: Actinomycetes bacterium; assembly: GCA_032123675.1. Lineage (GTDB taxonomy): Bacteria > Actinomycetota > Actinomycetes > S36-B12 > CAIYMF01 > Prado023. The sequence goes on along the minus strand of JAQBEX010000133.1, from coordinate 28,114 downwards.
AGCGGGCCAACGCCATCGTGCAGGCGACCCTGCACTTCAACGACCCCGCGATCATCGCCAAGGTCTCGCGTGGCCTGGGTGAGGCAATGGTGGGTATCAACGTCGAGGAGATCCCCGAGCCGCACCGTCTCGCCGAGCGCGGGTGGTGAGCAGCCCCCACATCGGGGTGCTTGCGCTTCAGGGCGATGTCCGTGAGCACGTGGCCGCCCTGGAATCCGTCGGGGCGAGGGCTGTGCCGGTCAGGGATGCGGCAGGTCTTGCCCGCGTGGATGGTCTGGTGATCCCCGGCGGTGAGTCCACGACGATCTCCATGCTGGCCATCCGATGGGGACTCATGGATCCCCTGCGGGCGGCCGTCCGGGACCAGATGCCGATGTTCGGCTCGTGCGCCGGGATGATCCTCCTGGCCGACACGGTCCGCGACGGGCGTGCCGACCAGCAACCGATCGGGGGGATCGACATGGTGGTTCGGCGCAACGCATTCGGCCGTCAGGTGGACTCGTTCGAGGCCGACGTCACGTTCCCCGCTGTGGGCCCGGATCCGCTCCGCGCGGTGTTCATCCGGGCACCCTGGGTTGAGTCGACCGGACCGTCAGTGGAGGTTCTCGCCTCGGTGCCAGCCGCGGTGGGCGATAGGATCGTTGCCGTTCGAGCGGGGTCGCTGCTGGCCACCTCGTTCCACCCAGAACTGACCGGAGACCATCGGGTGCACACGCTGTTCGTGGACATCGTCGCGCGCGAGATCTGAGCCAATCGAAGGAGCATCATGTCCGGCCACTCCAAGTGGGCGACCACCAAGCACAAGAAGGCCGCGATCGATGCCAAGCGCGGCAAGCTGTTCGCCAAGCTGATCAAGAACATCGAGGTCGCCGCGCGTACGGGCGGCGCCGACGTCGATGGGAACCCGACGCTGTACGACGCCATCCAGAAGGCCCGCAAGAACTCCGTCCCGGCGGACAACATCGACCGCGCGGTCAAGCGTGGTTCGGGCGCCGACGCAGATGGTGCCGACTGGCAGACGATCATGTACGAGGGCTACGGGCCCAGCGGCGTGGCCGTGCTCGTCGAGTGCCTCACGGACAACCGCAACCGGGCTGCCACCGAGGTCAGGGTGGCCATGACCCGCAACGGCGGCAGCATGGCCGACCCGAACAGCGTGTCCTACCTGTTCTCCCGCAAGGGGGTCATCATCGTGCCGAAGTCCGACGGGCTCACCGAGGACGACGTGCTGATGGCGGTCCTGGATGCCGGTGCCGAAGAGGTCAACGACCTCGGGGAGTCCTTCGAGGTCATCACCGAGGCGTCCGACATGGTGCCGGCCCGCCAGGCACTGCAGGCCGGGGGGTTGGACTACGAGTCGGCCGAGGCGGAGTTCGTGGCCTCGGTCGAGGTTGCGCTGGACGCGGCCGGCGCGGTGAAGATCATGCGCCTCGTGGACGCCCTCGAGGACAGTGACGACGTGCAGAACGTCTACACCAACGCGGACATCTCGGCCGAGGTGCTCTCTGAGTTGGAGTGAGCCCTTCGGACCAGCATCCGCTCACCGGCACGGGTACGGTTCCCATATCCCCAGCCCACAGGAGCGATGACGTGGCAGAGCAGGACCAGAAGACCTCGGACACGCCCTCGGAGTCCGCCGCGGCCCCAGAGCCGGTGGCGGCTGCGGGGGAGTCGAGCCCGGCGGCCAAGAAGGATGCGGCCGTGCAGCCGGCCGCCAAGAAGCCAGCGGCCAAGAAGGTGCCGGCGGCGAAGAAGGTGCCGGCCGCCAAGAAGCCAGCGGCGGCGAAGGCTGCCGCCAAGAAGCCAGCGGCGAAGAAGGCTGCCGCGACGCAGTCGACCACCAAGGAGACTCCCGCGTCACCGAGCGCCGCTCCGCCGGCGAGCGGCCCGGCAGGGCGCACGAGTGGCCGCAAGCGAGCTGCAGTGCGCCGCACGGCCGCGAGCGTCGGTGGGGCCGCGGAGGCTGCGGCCGGTCGGGCCGGCGCGGTCGTGGATTCGGCCACCAGTGCTGGGCGGAACGTGAACGACCCGAACGTGATCTCGCCCCGCCGGCTGTCGGGCTTCGACTTCGCGACCTGGCGCTCGGCATCGAGCGACCCGATCATGCGCTCGCCGATGATCGGCCTGGTGGCCCTCGAATCCAGCCCGGACTGGCCCACCCTGGTCGACCGGTTCGACCGAGCCAGTCGGGTGGCGCCGATCCTGCGCCAGAAGGTGCTCGAAGGTCCTGCCGACATCCTGAGCCCGCGTCTGGTCATCGACCCGGACTTCGACCTGAGTTTCCACATGCGCCGGTTCCGGATGGCGGAACCCGGCAGTTGGGAGCAGGTCCTCGATGAGGCTCGCCGTCAGTCGATGGCGAACTTCGATCTGGACCGTCCGCTGTGGCGGGTCACGCTGATCGAAGGGCTCCAGGACGGCCGCGCAGCGCTGATCATCAAGCTCCACCACGCGATCGCCGACGGCCAGGGCGCGATGATGCTCGGGGCGACCGTGATCGATCTCGACCCGCGGCCGCAGGACCTGGGTCCGCTGCCGCCCGCTCCCTCCGCCGCACCCATGGACTCGGCCGGGTTCCTCGGGACCGCCGTGGTGGATGCCTCGTCGTTCCTCGTGAAGTCGGTCAAGGACGTCGCCGACTCGGCGCTGCCGATCGCCGGCCGGGCCCTTCGCGATCCGGTGGGCGCCGCGGAGGACGTCCTGGACGTGCTGAAGTCGATCTCCAAGTTCATGTCGCTGCCGACCTCGCCGATGTCCCCAGTGATGCGTGGGCGGTCGATCAACTACCACTTCATCACCGTGGACGTGCCGATGGCCGAGTTGAAGGCGGCCTCCAAGCCGCATGGCGTGAGCCTCAACGATGCCTTCATGGCTGGTGTCACCGGTGGCCTGCGGATCTACCACGAGCATCGTGGGGAGCCCGTGGAGATGCTGCGCTGCAACATGCCGATCAGCCTGCGCAACCCCGACCGGCCCGCGCAGAACGCGGTCACGATCGCCCGGTTCGAGGTACCGGTCGACATCCTCGACCCCGTGGCCCGGATGCACGCGATCCGCGAGATCGTCGGGTCCTGGCGTGACGAACCGGCGCTGCACCTGGTGGATCCGCTGGCTGAGGTCGGATACCGCCTTATGCCCTCGGACCTGGTCACCGCCACTGCGCAGCACAGTGACTTCACCGCCAGCAACGTGCCCGGCGTGCCGATCCCGGTGTGGGTCGGTGGGGCCAAGGTCCTGGCCATGTACCCCCTGATGAGCACCGTGGGTGCTGCGACGAACATCACCCTGCTGTCCTACGCGGGCAACGGGGGGATCGGGATCTCGATGGACGACGCCGCGATCCCCGACCGTGACCTGTTCGCGCAGAGCATCTGTGATGGCTTCGCCGAGGTCGTCGGGCACCCGGTGCATCCCAGCGACCCGATTGCCGGCACCTAGGCACCTGGCCGGCTGGGGCGCCGGGCGACTGGGCGGGTGCCCGGGTTCGCTGGTAGCCGGTGCGATCCGGTGCGCGTTGCCGGGCTGCCGCGTTGCGCGTGTCGCCGGCGTGGCTTGCGTGGATGGGCGGATAGGGTACGAACACCTGTTCGCATGCCGGAGGTGCCTGTGCTCGTACTCGGGGTAGACCCGGGCCTGACCCGGTGCGGACTTGGCCTCGTCGAGGGTTCGATGGGTCGCCCGCTGGCCATGCGTCACGTGGAGGTGCTGACCACGCCAGCCTCGGATCCCCTGCCGCAGCGCTTGCTCGCGATCGCCAGTCGAGTGCGTGACCTCATCGAGTCCACGTCCCCGGACGTCGTTGCTGTCGAACGGATGTTCAGCCAGCACAACCTGCATTCGGTGATGGGTACCGCCCAGGCCTCCGCGGCGGCGGTGCTCGCTGCGGCTGAGGCGGGAGTGCCCGTGGTCTGGCACACACCCACCGAGGTCAAGGCCGCCGTGACCGGGACCGGCCGTGCTGACAAGGCTCAGGTGGCCGGGATGGTCGTGCGCATCCTGCGCCTGCCGACTGCTCCCAGGCCGGTGGATGCCACTGACGCCCTTGCACTGGCGATCTGCCACGTGTGGCGGGGGTCGGCGAATGCGCGGATCGAGATGGCAGTTGCCGCCGCACCCCCGGCTCGGATTCCGCATACAGCTCCTCGGTCTGCGGGCGGTGGAGCAACGGGGGGCATGGGAACTCGCCCGGGTGGAGCACCATGATCGCCTTCGTCCGAGGAACTGTCACCTCAGTGGCGGGTGATTCTGCGGTGATCGACGTCGGTGGCGTCGGCCTGAGCCTCCAGTGCGGGCCGCGCGCTCTGGCCGACCTGCGGCCCGGGACGGCAGCCCAGATCTCGACGGCGCTGGTTGTGCGGGAGGACTCGCTGACACTGTTCGGCTTCGCCGACGAGGATGAGCGGCAGGCGTTCGACGTGCTGCAGTCGGTCACGGGCATCGGGCCACGGACCGCCCAGGCGATCCTCGCGGTCCTCACCGTCGAACAGCTGCGCGCTGCAGTCGCCGCCGATGACCTGGCTACGCTGTCAACGCCGCCGGGGATCGGTCGCAAGGGTGCGGCCCGGATCGCCCTCGAACTCAAGGACCGGATCGGAGCTCCGAGCCAGGGGGCATCGGCCCAGCAGGTGGATGCGGACGGCTGGTCGGCCCCCGTCGTCGACGGCCTGATCGCCCTGGGGTGGCCACCGCGAGACTCGCGGGCCGCGGCAGAGGCGGTCCGGGCAGAGGCGGAGGCAGTCATCGCCGATGGCGCGCAGCCGTCTGTTCCGGCACTGCTGCGCTCGGCGCTTCGGCACCTGGACCGCGCGTGAGCGACGACGAACTGCTGCACGGCGATGCCGACGACGAGGACATCGCCGCTGAAGGGGCACTGCGACCCCGGAGTCTGACGGACTTCATCGGCCAGGACCGCGTCCGTTCCCAACTCGGACTCGTGCTTGAGGCGGCCCGGCATCGGCGGGCGACCGCCGACCACGTGCTGCTGTCAGGGCCACCTGGTCTGGGCAAGACCACGCTGGCGATGATCATCTCCGGGGAGATGTCGGCGCCGATGCGGATCACCTCGGGGCCAGCGATCCAGCATGCCGGTGATCTGGCCGCCGTCCTGAGCAGCCTGGTGCCAGGCGAGGTGCTCTTCCTCGACGAGATCCACCGGATGGCCCGACCGGCCGAGGAGATGCTCTACGTCGCGATGGAGGACTTCCGAGTCGACATCATGGTGGGCAAGGGGCCGGGGGCCACGGCCATCCCGCTCGAACTCGCGCCGTTCACGCTGGTCGGGGCAACGACCCGGGCTGGACTGCTCCCGGGTCCGCTGCGCGACCGCTTCGGCTTCACGGCCCACATGGACTTCTACACGGACGCCGACCTGCTCACGATCGTCAACCGGTCGGCCCGGCTGCTCGGGGTCGAGATCGATGCGGCTGGGGCGAAGGAGATCGCCGGGCGCTCCCGGGGGACACCTCGAGTGGCCAACCGGCTGCTGCGCCGGGTGCGCGACTTCGCGCTGGTGCACGGCGACCGGTCCATCGACCAGCGCACAGCGCACGCCGCACTGGACCTCTACGAGGTCGACACGCTGGGGCTGGACCGGCTGGATCGCTCAGTGCTCGAGGCTCTGCTGGTCACCTTCCGGGGCGGTCCGGTCGGCCTGTCGACGCTCGCGGTGGCTGTCGCCGAGGAGCCCGAGACCGTGGAGACCGTGGCCGAGCCCTTCCTGGTGCGGGCGGGGTTGCTGTACCGCACGCCACGCGGGCGGATGGCCACCGAGGCGGCATGGCGGCATCTGGGCATGGCCCCGCCCCCCACTTTCGGCCAGGTGGGCCTGCCCTTCGGCGGCGACGCACCGGACGGGAATGAAGGAGGTGCTGCCGCGGGCGTCTAGAATCGGGCGCAATTGTGCGGAAAGGTCCTTCATGACGCTGTTCGAACTGCTGCCGTTCGCTGCCATCGCGGTGGCGTTCTGGTTCTTGCTCATCCGTCCCAGCTCGGTGCGCCGGAAGGCGCAGGCCCAGTTGGTCGCCTCCCTCGAGCCGGGTCAGCGGATCATGACCACAGCCGGGGTGTTCGGCACCGTGACTGCCCTCGACGGGGAGCGCCTCTGCGTGGAGGTCGCTCCGGGCGTCGTGATCGAGATGCTCACGGCGGCCGTGGCCCAGGCGGTTCCTGCGGATATGGCCCTGGGTGAGGTCGAGTCAGAGGTTGCTGGTCACTCCCAGCCCGAGAGCCTGCCCGCGGAGCCGGGCGCGGAGCCGGGCGCTGAGGCCGACCGTGGCTAGCACCGTTGCGTCATACCGCCCGTGGCGGGTGCTCGCGCCGCTGCTGATTGGCGTGTTCTTGCTGGTGGGCTGGGCCTTCTGGCCGGGACTCACCAACACCCCGCAGCTCGGCCTGGACCTGCAGGGCGGCGCCCAGGTGACACTGCTTCCGACGACCACGCCGGGCTCCGATGGGGAGATCACCGACGAGCAGCTCGACCAGGCGGTCGGGATCATCCGGCAACGTGTCAACGGGCTGGGGGTTGCGGAGTCCGAGGTCTCGGTCCAGGGCTCGGGGAACAATGCCGCGATCGTCGTGTCGGTCCCCGGGTCGGTCCCGCAGGACCGGCTCGTGGAGCTCGTGGGACGCACAGCTCAGCTGGCCTTCCGCCCGGTCGAGGCGATCACCAACCCCGAGGCAGTGGACCCCACCGCCGATCCGACCGAGGAGCCGGCCCCCGAGCCGACCCCCACCGACCCGAGTCCGACGCCGACCGACGCCTCGGAGAGTCCCTCGGAGTCCGCGGAGCCGGAAGCGAGCGCCTCCGCGGAGGAGTCGCCCACCCCGACCGAGACGCCGGCAGTCGAGCAACCGGAGATCCCGGTCCAGGCCGCGGAGAACGACATCGAGTTCCAGGAGCGCGCCCTGCGACTGGACTGCACGATCGCCGAGAACCGCTCCGGAAATCCCGATGACCAGGCCCTGTGGCTGGCCACCTGTGACCGCGATGGCTTTGCCAAGTACCTGCTGCAGCCTGCGTTCATCAAGGGCACCCAGGTGACCAATGCCACAGCCCAGCTTGATCCGACGACCTCGCAGTGGTCGGTCTCGCTGGACTTCGACACCGAGGGCGCCAAGGCGCTCGCCGAGATCTCCACCCAGATCTACGCGAACCAGCCGCCGCAGAACCAGTTCGCGATCGTGCTCGACGGCGTCGTCTACAGCGCACCTGAGTTCCTCGAGCCGATCGCTGGCGGGCAGGCGCAGATCACCGGCGACTTCACGATCGACGAGGCTAACGACCTGGCCAACGTGCTGAAGTTCGGCTCGCTGCCGATCAGCCTCGAGGTCGGTCAGATCACCTCGATCACACCCACCGTGGGCGACAACTACCTGAAGGCAGGGCTGCTCGCAGGTGCGATCGGCCTGGTCCTGGTGGCCGCGTACCTGCTGGCCTACTACCGGGCGCTCGGACTGGTGGCCGTTGCCAGCCTGCTGATCGCCGGCGTCATCACCTACTGCCTGTTCGTGGTGTTCGGCCGGACGCTGGGGTTCACGCTGACCCTGGCCGGGATCACCGGCGCCATCGTGGCGATCGGCATCACCGCGGACTCGTTCATCGTCTACTTCGAGCGCCTGCGTGACGAGGTCCGGGATGGAAAGACGCTTCGGGTGGCGGCCGAGACCGGCTGGATCCGGGCCCGCCGGACGCTCCTGGCTGCGGACTTCGTGTCGCTGCTTGGTGCCGTCGTGCTTTACGTGCTGAGCATCGGCAGTGTCCGGGGCTTCGCCTTCGCCCTCGGGCTGACCACCATCATCGACGTCCTGGTGGCGTTCACCTTCACCCGCCCCGTCGTCGCGCTGCTGTCGGGGACGAAGTTCTTCCAGTCCGGGCATCCGCTCAGTGGCGTTGATCCGAAGCGGCTCGGCATCCCCGACTCGCCTGCGCCGCGTGCTGCGGCCACAGCAGGGAGGAAGTAGCCATGTCCCGATTGGGTTCCCTCGGGCACAAGCTGTACTCCGGCGAGGTCTCCTACGACATCGTCGGCAAGCGGCGTCGCTGGTACGCGATCTCCGCGGTACTGGTGCTCATCTCGTTGCTCTCGCTGGCCACTCGCGGGCTGAACCTCGGCATCGAGTTCACTGGCGGTGCCGAGTACCAGGTGTCCTCGACGTCCTGCACGATCGACCAGGCGCGCACAGCCGTCGAGGAGACCGGCGTGCAGCCCTCCAGCGTGACCGCGCTGGGCAACGAGATCATCCGGGTCACCACCGAGGAGGTCGACAACGCCCAGAGCCTGGCGATCCGGACCTCGCTGGCCGAGACCTGCGGGGTGGCCGCCGAGGAGGTCTCGGTCCAGTTCGTCGGGCCGACCTGGGGCGAGGAGATCACCCAGAAGGCGATCACCGCACTGCTGGTGTTCCTCGGGCTGCTCTCGGTGTTCCTGGCCATCTACTTCGACTGGCGGATGGCCATCGCCGCGCTCGTGGCACTCGTCCACGACATCCTGCTGACCATCGGCGTCTACTCCCTGCTGCAGTTCGAGGTCACGCCGGCCACCCTCATCGGTATCCTGACGATCCTCGGCTACTCGCTCTACGACACCGTTGTCGTCTTCGACAAGGTCAAGGAGAACACCCGCGGCGTGCTCGGCCAGAGCCGCCAGACCTACTCGCAGTCCGCGAACCTCGCGGTCAACCAGACCCTGGTGCGCAGCGTCAACACCTCGATCGTTGCCCTGCTGCCGGTTGGCGCGATCCTGTTCGTCGGTGCCGGGCTGCTCGGTGCCGGCACGCTGAAGGACCTCGCGCTCGCGCTGTTCGTCGGGATCGCCGCGGGCACCTACTCCTCGGTCTTCATCGCGACGCCGTTGCTGGCCCAGCTGATGGAGCGCAGCCCGCAGATGCAGGCCCTGGCCAAGCGGGTCCAGTCCCGCGGATCCGGCGTGAAGGGGACCACCGCCACTGCCGCCGCACCAGCTGCCGGATCGGTGTCCCCGGGGAGTGGCTCGGGGTCATCGGCTGCCGGTGAGGCTGGATCGGCCTCCGACAGCGAGGAGGCGATGGACCGAGCCAGGGCGCGACGGGCAGCGTCCGGTCCGCGCAACCAGCCGAAGCGGCAGAGCCGAGCAGATCGGCACTGATCGGCCCCGGCACGAGCCTGATCCGAGTCGTACACTCAAGCCAACGTGCAGGAGGTGCCGTGGCCGATCGGGAGACCGTGCCTGTCGAGGCGCTGGGGGAGTCACCCTCAGGGTTTCGCTCACGGCTGTCCCGGATGGCCGGCCGCGGGTCCGGAGCACCCCCGGAGCTTGAGCCGATCCTGCGAACGCTCAAGCAGTTCCACCCCAAGAGCGACACGCGGGTCGTGATCCAGGCCTACGAGACCGCCTGGGAACTGCACAGGGAGCAGAAGCGGCGCTCCGGCGATCCGTACATCACCCACCCGCTGGCGGTCGCCCAGATCCTGGCTGATCTGGGCATGACCAGCCCGACGCTGGCAGCCGCGCTGCTGCACGACACCGTCGAGGACACCGGCTACACGCTGGCCGAGCTGCGATCGGACTTCGGTGAGGAGATCGCCTCCCTGGTCGATGGCGTGACCAAGCTGGACAAGGTCACCTATGGCGCCTCCAGCGCAGCCGAGACCGTCCGCAAGATGGTCGTGGCCATGGCCCGCGCCATCCGGGTGCTGGTCATCAAGCTCACCGATCGCCTGCACAACATGCGTACGCTTCAGTGGCTGTCGCCCGAGAAGCAGGTCATCAAGGCCCGCGAGACCCTGGAGATCTACGCCCCCCTGGCACACAGGCTGGGCATGAACACCGTGAAGTGGGAACTCGAGGACCTCTCCTTCGCGACCCTGCACCCGAAGATGTACGAGGAGATCGTCCGGCTCGTCGGCCAGCGAGCACCTGCCCGCGAGCAGTTCCTCGAGGTTGTGATCAGCGACATCGAGGAACGGCTGCGAGCGGGCCGCATCCGGGCAACCGTGACCGGGCGGCCGAAGCACTACTACTCGGTGTACCAGAAGATGATCGTGCGTGGACACGACTTCTCCGACATCTACGACCTGGTCGGTGTGCGGATCCTGGTCGACTCGGTGCGTGACTGCTACGCCGTCCTCGGCACCCTGCATGCCGCGTGGAACCCCCTGCCCGGGCGGTTCAAGGACTACATCGCGATGCCCAAGTTCAACATGTACCAGTCCCTGCACACGACCGTCATCGGGCCGGAGGGCAAGCCGGTCGAGATCCAGATCCGCACCCACGAGATGCACCGCTCGGCTGAGTACGGCATCGCCGCGCACTGGCGCTACAAGCAGAACGAGGTCGGCGGCAAGCTCGGCCCGGACGACCTGGGATGGCTGCGCCAACTCGTGGAGTGGCAGCGCGAGACCGAGGACCCGGGCGAGTTCCTGGAGTCACTGCGCTACGACCTGGGCTCCACCGAGGTCTTCGTCTTCACCCCTCGAGGTGACGTCATCGCACTGCCCTCGGGCTCGACGCCGGTGGACTTCGCCTATGCGGTGCATACGGAGCTTGGGCATCGATGCGTCGGGGCCCGGGTCAACGGCCGGTTGGTGCCGCTGGACAGTCCGCTGACCAACGGCGACGCCGTGGAGGTCTTCACGTCCAAGGCGGAGGGTGCCGGCCCGAGCCGCGACTGGTTGACGTTCGTACGCAGCCCCAGGGCCCGGAGCAAGATCAAGGCCTGGTTCTCGCGCGAGCGACGCGAGGAGGCGATCGAGAAGGGCAAGGACCAACTGCTCAAGGCGATGCGCAAGGAGGGTGTCTCGGTCCACCGGCTGCTGTCCACGGCCGCCCTGGCATCGGTTGCCGCCGAGCTGCGCCAGAACGACGTCAGCGCGCTGTACGCAGCGATCGGCGAGGGCCGGATCGGGCCGCAGACGGTGATCCACAGGTTGGTAGCCACGGCAGGGGGTGCCTCGGCAGCCGCCGATGACGCTGCGGAGGGGATCACCCCCAAGGCAATTCCCAGGGTCCGCCCGCGCTCGGATGGCGACCCCGGCGTGACAGTGATCGGCTCCCAGCTCGGTGACGTCTGGGTCAAGCTGGCCAAGTGCTGCACGCCGGTTCCCGGCGACGAGATCATGGGTTTCGTCACCCGTGGGAACGGGGTGTCGGTGCACCGGGCCGACTGCACCAACATGGCCTCCATGTCCGGCCAGGTAGAGCGCTTCGTCCCAGTGACGTGGTCGCCGGGTGCTTCTTCGGTGTTCCTCGTCAACATCCAGGTGGAGGCCCTGGACCGCACCCGGCTGTTGGCCGACATCACCCGTGTGCTCTCCGATCAGCACGTCGACATCCTCTCGGCGTCGGTGACGACCAACAAGGAGCGGATCGCGGTCTCGCGGTTCACCTTTGAGATGGGCGATCCCAAGCACCTGGGGTCGGTGCTGCGGACGGTGCGCGGCGTCGAGGGGGTCTTCGACGCCTACCGCGTCTAGGCTCACGCCGGCGCGTGCCGGGCTGCCCTACGGATCAGCTGGAGTACTCCGCCAGTGACCTTTCGGCCGCCTCCAGCAGCGACCGAGTCTGGGCGATCCGGCCGCGCAGGTCCGACTCCGTGCGGGTGTCTCCGGCCGCGGCAGCCCTGTCGGCCTGCGCCTGGAGCTTGTCCAGGGATGCGCGGAAGGTGGCAACAGTGGACTCCGCCAGCGCACGTTTGGCGGGGTCGGTTCGGCGCCACTGGTCGTCCTCGGCGTGCTTGATCGCCGACTCGACCTTGCGCAGACGTCCCTCGACCCGGTCTCGATCCCCGCGCGGGACGTGCCCGATGGCGTTCCAGCGCTCGCCGATGCTGCGCATGGCGGAGCGGGCTGCATCGAGGTCGGTGATCGGCAGCAGCGCCTCGGCCTCTGCGGCCAGCGCCTCCTTGGCAGCCAGATTCTCCCGCTGGTCGCCGTCGCGCTCGGACTGGGCCGTGTTCCGCGCGGAGAAGAAGACGTCCTGGGCAGCCCGGAACCGGGTCCACAGCCGGTCCTCGTCGGTGCGCCCAGCTCGTGGCGCGGCCTTCCACTCATCCATCAGGCCCCGGTAGGCGCGGGAGGTCTCCGCCCATTCGGTGCTCGTCGACAGCGCCTCGGCGCGGCCGATGATGTCCTCCTTGACCGCTGCGGCCTCCTTGCGGGCCGCATCCAGGGTCGCGAAGTGCGCCCGGCGGGCCTTGTCGAAGGCCGAGCGCGACGAGCTGAATCGCTTCCAGAGGTCCTGCTCTGCCTCGCGGGTCGCGCGGTCGCCGCGGGGCAGCGCGGTCCACTGCTCCTGCAGTTCCTTGAACCGGTCGCCGGTGGCCTTCCACTGGGTCGAGTCAGCCAGGCCCTCGGCCGCCTCGGCGATGGCGGTCCGGGCGGCCATGGTCCGAACCCGGGCCTCCTCGCGGGCAGCCGCGGCAGCCTCCTTGCGGGCCGCACCGGCAGCCTCGAGCTGCTCGGCCAGGGTGGCCAGAACCGAGAGGTCGCCGACCACATGAGGGTTCTCGACCGCCTCCCGCAACTTGGTCACCACGATCGTGACGGACTCCGGACTGCCCTTGCCGTCCTTGAGTCGAACCAGCAGCAGGTCGGCCTCGGCCTTGAGGCCGTCGTACTTGCGCTCGAAGAACGCAAGGCCCTCGGCGGGAGCTCCGGCAGCCCACTGGCCGACAGCGACCTCCTCGCCGTCGGGTCGACGGACGAACACGGTGCCATCGTCTGCCACGCGTCCGTGGGCATGCTCGGTCATGCTGGTAACCCTCCGTTGTCCGGTGCCGGCCATTGTCCCACGGGATGGGAACGGACTCAGCCCTGCGCCTGCGACACCGCTGCCGCCTCGATCCCGATCGGTGCGGCGGGGGCCCCGTCCGTGCCGCCGCCCTCGACGCCGGCCCCGGCCACCCGCTCGACGACGTCGAGCCCGGAGCTCACCTGTCCCCAGATCGTGTAGTTGGGCGGCAGGGTCGTGTCCTCGTACACGAGGAAGAACTGGCTGCCCGACGTGCCCGGCCCGGCGTTGGCCATGGCCACGGTGCCTGCCGGGTAGTTGGTGTCGCCGTCCGCCGGCAGGTTCTCGTCGGGGATCGTGAAGCCGGGACCGCCGGTGCCGGTCGCCGTCGGATCGCCGCACTGCAGGACCTTGATGCCCTCGGTGGTCAGCCGATGGCACAGGGTCGAGTCGAAGTACCCCTCCTGGGCCAGGAACAGCATGGCGTTGACCGTCTCGGGGGCAGCGTCGGCTTCGGTGTCGATCACGATCTCACCGCAGTTGGTGTCCAGCACCAACTCGTAGCCGGCGCCCTCGTCGAGCTGGCTCTCGGGGGCGGCATCAAAGGACAGCGGCTCGGTCGGGGGCGTGGGGGCAGGATCACAGCCCTCCAGCGCCACTGCGGAGGCCGCTGTGCTCGGTTGGGCCGACGCTTGCGCTGACGCGCTCGGGTCCGGGGCGGCGACGTCGTCGCTGCTGCCGCTGGGCCATAGGACGAGCACGGCAACCGCGATGATGGCCACCAGTGCGGCGAATCCCCCGCCGACGCGCATCCGACGCCTGTGCTGGGCCTCCCGCTGCTCGCGACGGGCCGTCTGTCGCTCCAGCTTCGCGGCAGCCAGCTCCTTGCGGCGCTTGTTGGTCGCCCCGGTGCCGGGCTTCTTCTCTTTCGACACGTCACGCGCTCCCACAGTCGGTGGTGTTCGGCTCGCGGGCGAGTCTATGCGTGTGGATGGCGGGGCCCGCGTCGACTCGCGCGGTTAGGCCGCGGGGTGGGCTCCCAGATACCCTTGGGGCCGTCCAGCGCAGCGCCTGGACGATGCCGATCACCTCGAGGGAGCCCCGCATGCTCATCGCCGGATTCCCGGCTGGCCCGTTCGGGACCAACTGCTGGATCCTGGCCCCCGGACCGCGCAGTGAGGCCGTCATCATCGACCCGGGCATGGACAGCCAGCGTGGGATCGAGCAGGTGGTGACCGAGCACGGCCTGCACCCGGTGGCTGTGGTCCTCACGCATGGGCACCTGGACCACATGTGGTCGGTGCTGCCGGTCAGTGATGGCTATGACATCCCGGCCTGGATCCACCCCGGCGATCGGGCGCTGCTGGCCGACCCGTGGGCAGGGGTCTCCGGCGAGACACGTGCGATGTTCGCCTCCGTGGTCGGCGCGACCGACTTCGCCGAGCCCTCCGACGTGCGCGAGCTGTCCGACGGCGCGTGCCTGGAGATCGCCGGGATGACGTTCACGGCTGACCATGCACCCGGCCATACCCCCGGCTCGACTGCCTTCCGGATGCTCGACACCGGCGCGGAGCCACTGATGCTCTCCGGGGACCTCCTGTTCGCCGGCGCGATCGGACGCACCGACCTGCCCGGCGGGGACCACGCCGCGATGCTGGACTCCCTGTCCCGGGTGGTGCTCACCCAGCCCGACGACATGCTGGTCCTGCCCGGGCATGGCGAGACCACGACCATCGGCGCCGAGCGGCGGATCAACCCGTTCCTGCAGGGCCTGACCCCGCCGGGAGCTGGGCTGCCCGGAGCTGGCGCATGAGCCGACCAGCAGCCCTGTCGGGTTTCCCGGAGTACCTGCCGGCGGGCCGGATCGTCGAGCAGCACGTCCTGGACACCGTCCGCCGGGTGTTCGAGCTGCACGGCTTCGCCTCGGTCGAGACCCGTGCTGTCGAACCATTGGACGTGATGGCCCAGAAGGGCGAGATCGACAAGGAGATCTACGTCCTGAGGCGGTTGCACGCCCCTGCCGACGAGCCGGACGCCGGGCTGGGCCTGCACTTCGACCTCACCGTCCCGTTCGCCCGTTACGTGGTCCAGAACGCCGGGCACCTGGAGTTCCCGTTCCGTCGCTACCAGATCCAGAAGGTCTGGCGCGGCGAGCGGCCGCAGGAGGGGCGCTACCGCGAGTTCACCCAGGCCGACATCGACATCGTGGGCAGGGACACCCTGCCGTTCCATCACGAGGTGGACGTCGCCCTGCTGATGGCCGAGGTCTTCCGGGCGCTGCCCATGCCCCCAGCCGTCATCCTGGTCAACAACCGCAAGCTCTCAGAGGGGTTCTTCCTCGGGGCTGGCGCGACCGACACGGCGGCCGCACTGCGGGCCATCGACAAGCTGGACAAGATCGGTCCGGAGCGGGTCGGTGCGCTGCTGGGGTCCGAGGCGGGCCTGTCACCGGACGGTGCGCGCACGTGCTTGGCGCTGGCCGGGATCCGCAGTGCGGACACGAGCTTCGTGGAGCAGGTCCGTGCACTGGACGTGCAGCACGACCTGCTGGACGAGGGCCTCGAGGAGCTGGCCACGGTGGTGGCGGCTGCGGCCCAGCGCATGCCCGGCGCGGTGGTCGCCGACCTGCGGGTCGCCCGAGGCCTGGACTACTACACCGGGACCGTCTACGAGACCGAGCTGGTCGGGTATGAGGACTTCGGTTCAGTCTGCTCCGGGGGGCGCTACGACGCGCTGGCCAGTGACGGGCGCGCCACCTACCCGGGGGTCGGCATCTCGCTGGGGGTGTCGCGCCTGATGGGCGTCCTGCTGGGCCGCGGCCTGGCCCACTCGACCCGCTCGGTGCCCACGTGCGTGCTCGTCGCGGTCGCCGACGAGGCCAGCCGCACGGGGTCCGACACCATCGCCGCTGCCCTGCGGGCGCGTGGGATCCCCACCGAGGTGGCCCCGCGCGCCGACAAGTTCGGCAAGCAGATCCGCTACGCCGACCGGCGTGGGATCCCGTACGTGTGGTTCCCCAGCGAGGCCGGCGACTCGGTCAAGGACATCCGGACCGGCGACCAGCTCCCCGCAGAACCAGCAACCTGGACACCGCCCGCGCAGGACCTGCACCCCCGCGTGCTGCCCACGACCGACACGGCCGAGACCTCGGCTGCCGAAGAGGAGAGCCCCCGATGATCCGTACCCGTGAGGCCGGCACGTTGCGCGCCGAGGATGTCGGCCAGAGCGTCACGCTGGCCGGCTGGATCGGTCGGCGGCGCGACCACGGCGGGGTCGCCTTCCTCGACCTGCGTGATGGCTCCGGAGTCGCCCAGGTCGTCGTGCACGACCCCGAGGTCGCCCATCCCCTGCGCAACGAGTTCTGCGTCAAGGTGGTGGGGCAGGTGGTGGCCCGACCTGGGGGCAACGAGAACCCTGATCTGCCCACCGGAGCCGTGGAGGTGATGGTGGACAGCCTCGAGGTGCTCTCCGAGGCCGCGGCGCTGCCGTTCCCGATCGACGACCACGTCGAGGTGGGTGAGGAGGCGCGGTTGCGCTTCCGGTACCTCGACCTGCGCCGCCCCGAGCCGGCCCGGATCCTGCGCCTGCGGTCCCGGGTCAACCAGATCGCCCGCGAGGTGCTCTTCGCCCGGGACTTCCTTGAGATCGAGACCCCGACGCTGACCCGATCGACCCCCGAGGGTGCCCGCGACTTCCTGGTGCCGGTCCGGCTGCAGCCGGGCAACTGGTACGCCCTGCCGCAGTCGCCGCAGCTGTTCAAGCAGCTGCTGATGGTTGCTGGCATGGAGCGCTACTTCCAGATCGCGCGCTGCTACCGCGACGAGGACTTCCGCAAGGACCGCCAGCCGGAGTTCACGCAGCTCGACATCGAGATGAGCTTCGCCGAGCAGTCAGACGTGCTCGAGGTCGGTGAGGCAGTCGTCCGGGCGCTCTGGGCGGGCACCGTCGGGTACGAGATCGGCGAGATCCCACACATGACCTTCGCCGAGGCGATGCGCCGCTTCGGGTCGGACAAGCCCGACCTGCGCTTCGGCGTCGAACTCGTGGAGCTCACCGACTACTTCGCCTCGACGCCCTTCCGCGTCTTCCAGGCGCCCTACGTGGGGGCTGTGGTGATGCCCGGGGGCGGGTCCCAGCCGCGGCGGACCTTCGACGCGTGGCAGGAGTGGGCCAAGCAGCGCGGTGCGCGCGGACTGGCCTACGTCACGGTCGCCGAGGACGGGACCCTGGGTGGTCCGGTCGCCAAGAACATCACCGAGGCCGAACGAGCTGGCCTGGCTGCCGCCACCGGGGCCGAGCCCGGGGACTGCATCTTCTTCGCCGCAGGATCAGCCCCGGACGCCCGAGCGCTGCTGGGGGCTGCCCGGCTGGAGATCGCCGATCGCTGCGATCTCATCGATCCCGATCAGTGGTCGTTCCTGTGGGTGGTCGATGCCCCCGTGTTCGAGGCGGTCGTCGACGATGAGGGCAGGCCGGGGTGGACGGCCGTGCATCATCCGTTCACCGCGCCGAAAGCGGAATGGATCGATCGGTTCGAGGAGTCGCCGGGGGAGGCTCTGGCCAATGCGTATGACCTGGTCTGCAACGGCAACGAGATCGGCGGCGGCTCGATCCGTATCCACCGTGCTGAGGTCCAGGAGCGCGCCTTCCGGGTGCTGGGCATCGACGAGCAGGAGGCCCAGGACAAGTTCGGGTTCCTCCTGGATGCCTTTGCCTACGGCCCACCGCCACACGGCGGGGTGGCGTTCGGCTGGGATCGGATCGTCATGCTGCTGACCGGCGCGTCGTCGCTGCGCGAGGTCATCGCGTTCCCGAAGACCGGTGCTGGTCACGATCCGCTGACCGGGGCCCCCACCCCGATCACCCCTGCCCAGCGCAAGGAGGCGGGCATCGACGCCAGGCCTGAGGCCGCCTCGTAGGCTGGGCCCGCTGGCCCCGGCGCAGCGACATCAGGAGGGATGGCCCATGCGGACCCACATCAGGCGTGGCTGGATCGCCGGCATCCTTGCGTCACTGATGCTGCTCGTCGGCGTGGCACCTGCTGGCGCGCACGCTGACTTGGACTCCTCAGATCCCGTGGATGGAGCCACCCTTGCCTCCGCCCCGCGCACGCTGACCTTCACGTTCGGCGAGGACGTCCTCGAGCAGGGCAACGCCATCACCCTGACGGTCGTCGAGTCCGGGGACCGGCTGGAGCTGGGCCCGCTGACCGTCGATGGGGAGCAGGTATCGGTGAGTTGGCCGGCGGCAAGCCCTGCTGGGGACTTCCGGGCCGCGTACCGCGTCGTGTCCGCCGACGGGCATCCGATCGACGGATCCATCACCTTCACGGTCGAGCAGGCGGTCGGCGAGACCGGCGCCACGCCGTCGGCGGTCGCCGAGACACCGGCACCCGTCACGACCAGCGCGCAGGCGGCGTCGGCCAGCCCGGCCACGACTGGGGACGACGACGGCAGCGGGCCGCTCGTCTGGATCCTCGGGCTGGGTCTCGCGCTGCTGGTCGGGGTCGGCGCAGGGACCTGGATCATGCGACGGACCCGATGACCTCCACCGCGACCGCCCAGACCAGCCCGAGCGCGGCGCCCAACCGCGGCCGGTCCGCGCTGGGACCCAGGGTCCTGTGGGGCCTGGCTGCCCTCGTGGTGCTGGCCGGCGTGGCGGTCGCGGCCGGGGTGGCGTGGCGCCCGATCGACGATGGCCTGCCCGACGCCGGGCGACTCGTCGTGGACGGGCTCCCGGTCCTGCGGCTCGTGTCGCTGCTGGGTGGGGGCCTGCTCGTGGGCTTCGGCCTGTCTGCGGTCGCGATGGACCCGGGCGCGCGCACCAGCGTGACCAGGTCCGGTCGCGTCGACCTGGGGGTGGCGTCCGCCTCGGCGCTGGCCATGGCAGCCGCGAGCCTGCTCTTCGCCCTGTTCACCCTCGCTGATGTGCTCGGGATCGGCCTTGCCGACCTGACCGCCCCGGGGCTGGTGACGACGTACCTGTGGGACGTCGAGGTCAGCCGGGCGCACCTGATCTCGGCTGGCCTGGCGCTCGCTGCTGGCGTGGGGCTGCTGTTCGTCCGGTCGCTCGGCGTGGCCGCCTGCTGGCTCGCAGTGGGTGTGGTCGCTGTCGGGATCCCGTCGCTGACCGGCCATGCCTCCGGGCTCGGCAGTCACTCCCTGGCCCTGATCAGCGGCTTCCTGCATGCGATCGCCGCTGCGGCCTGGGGCGGTGGGGTGGTGGCCCTGGCGACCCATGCCGTGCGGCGCTCACCGGAGATGCGCGAGCGGGTGCGCCGGTTCGGCGTTGTGGCCATCGTCTCGGTGAGCGCGCTTGCCCTGACCGGCCTGGCCTCAGCCGCGACCCGCCTGGACTCCGTCACGCAGTTGGCCACGACCACCTACGGCCGGATGGTGCTGTTCAAGATCGTCGCGCTGGCGGTCGCTGGGCTGCTGGGCGTGATGGTGCGTCGCGCGTGGCGTGGCTCGGGCTCGGGGATCGGCCCGGGGAGGATGCTCGCGGAGGTGGTGGCGCTCGGCTCGGCGCTCGGGCTTGCCGTCGTGCTGGCACGGTCGGACTTCCCTCGCGAGGAGATCAACCTGCCCACGCTGGGTGAGGACCTCATCGGCTACCCCTACCCGCCGCCGCCCACCTTCGCCAACGTGGCGTTCGGCTGGCACCCGGACTGGGTGTGGCTGACCGCAGCCCTCCTGGCGATGGGCGTCTACGTGACCGGCTACCTGCTGCTGCGCCGGCGGGGGGACGCGTGGCCCGTGGCCCGGCTGATCGCGTGGGTGCTCGGTTGGCTGGTGGTCATCTGGTCGACGTGCTCCGGCGTCGCCTGGTACGCCCCGGTGTCGTTCGCGCTGCACATGGTCTCGCACATGACCCTGGCGATGATGGCCCCCGTGCTGCTCGTCCTGGGGGGTCCCATCACGTTGGCCCTGCGCGTGATTCCCACGGCCTCCAACGGCCAGCGTGGCCCGCGCGAATGGATCACCTGGGCGCTGCACTCGCCAGTCACCCGCTTCGTCACCAGCCCGGTCTACGTGCTGTTCATCTACACCGTCGGCCTGTACGGGTTGTACTACACCAACCTCTACGCCTCGATGATGAGTTCACATCTGGGGCATTTCGCGATGCAGGTGCACTTCCTCGCCGCGGGGTACCTGTTCTACTGGGTGGTCATCGGGGTCGATGCCGGGCCGCGTCAGCTCAGCCACCCCGCGAAGCTCATCCTGCTCATGGCCTCGCTGGTGATCCACTCGTTCTTCGCGGTACCGATGATGATGACCGAATCGCCCATGGTGGCCGGGTGGTACGAGTTGGTGCAGGCGCCGTGGCTGGTCGATCCGGCGCAGGACACTCGGATCGCAGGCGCGATCGCGTGGGGCTTCGGGGAGATCCCGACTCTCATCGTGGCGATCGTCCTGGGCTTCCAGTGGGCCACATCCGA
This sequence comes from Actinomycetes bacterium, assembly GCA_032123675.1. Taxonomy (GTDB): domain Bacteria; phylum Actinomycetota; class Actinomycetes; order S36-B12; family CAIYMF01; genus Prado023. The sequence goes on along the minus strand of JAQBEX010000133.1, from coordinate 7,972 downwards.
TGAGCGCCAGGCGCGCCGCGACGACCGGCGCGCCGACCTGGACGGGGACGCTGACCTGAGGGCCTACAACGCGCGGCTGGCCCGGATGAACGCCGCGGACCTCGCGGACGAGCCCCGGCCTGGTCCCATGGACCCAGACTCAGCACCGGACGTCGACCGGCCCGACTGATCGGGATCGCCCGGGGTTCCCCTGGGCCCCGACAGCCCGACCTCCCGATCAGTCCTGGCTCGCGCCGTCCTGCCCGGAGGCCCCTGGTGAGGGGGACCCGGAGGCGACCGGATCGTGGTCGGCCCGGGCCACCAGAGCGCCCGCTCGGGGCTGCTCGTAGCCGCGCCCGGCGCCCTCGATGATCTCCACGACAAGCAGGGCGAGGGCCGTGGCCACGGCCGTCCCGAGCACCAGCGACGGACTGAGCCGGTCGGCCAGCAGCAGGAAGCCGAGGGCAAGCACCAGCACGATGCCACGCAGGGTGGGGACGAACATCGGGTGGTCGGACGTGAAGCGCCCGAGCGAACTGTCGGCCAGCGGGCTGCCCCAACGGTGCGCCACGGCCGCGAACCAGTCCCGCACCCGCCGGCCGGACTGCGTTGCCCCGCCCAACCAGCCGGCAAGCATCAGGGCAAGCCCGAGGCAGATCATCACGAGAACCTCATTGACGAGAAAGCGGAGCAGCGTCGTGCTGACCGAATCGACCAAGGCCGAGTAGCCAGTCGGGGCTGCGTCGACGATCTGGGCCTCGCCCAGGTTGACGCCGCTGAACACGAGCACGCCACCGACGGAGAGCCCGAGACCGGCCCACAGCACGCCGCGCGACTTGGGGCGCCAGAGAAGGATGCCGCCCAGGAGCATCAGCAGGACCACGGCCCAGAGCCACGTGGCCACCGGGATGAAGATGGCCAGGGCGTCGGAGACCAGCTGCAGGTTGGGGGCGTCGGCCAGGACGATATCGCGTCCCGGGATGTCCAACTCGCCGGCGAAGGGCACCCCGCGGTCGGCCAGCTGCTTCTGGATCTGGTCCAGTGCCTTGCTGGTGTTCAGCACGACCTGCCCGTCCTGCAACGTGAGGGCAGCATCTGTCGTGTCCCGGTCGAGGAGCTTGACGAACTCCTCATGCAGCACGGTCGTCACGACCGTCCACCCCTGCCCGAACTGATCGGAGGCCACGTAGGAGTCCACGCCCGACGCGATGGCGTTGTTGACGCCCGAGGCGATCGCGGCAGCGATCACCGAGTCGGCGGAGGTCCCCGAGCGCAGGTCGGCCAGGGGACCGCTGAGATTGCCCAGGAGCTGCTCGGTCCGGGCCTCGGCGTCCACCGCGCCAACGATCGCGTCGGTCACCTCAGTGGACACGGTCTGCTGGACCAGCGGGTCATCGACGAGCGGGGCCAGGGTCTCGGTGAACGCCTCGGTCTCGGTCAGGGTCTGCTGCGCCCAGAGCCCGCCCACCGCGAAGGGCGCGAGCAGGCTGGCGACGATGATGAGCAGTGCGGCAATGATGCGACGGGCCATGTGCCCCACAGTAGTCCTGCGATCAGTGCATCTCGGGGGCCATGCGGCCGCTGGCCCACCGATAGCCGACGGTGTAGCCGAGCGAGTCGTAGACAGCGCGGGCCGGTCGGTTCGCCGCGTGCATCCCGAGGGTGACCGCAGGGGAGCCCGCCGCCAACAGATCGCGGGTCAGCCGGGCGCACAGGTCGCGTGACAGGCCCAGCCCGCGCCAGTCGGGATGCGTCGCCACGGACCCCAGGTGCGGGATTCCCGACCGCATCGAGGTGACCACGGCGATGGCCACGATCTGGTCTGCCGCCCCTGGATCGGTCCGGCCCGGACCCCCGAACGAGCCCGCCTCGATGGCCCACCAGCCCCGGATGCGGAGGTCGCCGGGGCGGGTCATGGCGCCTGGGGAGGACTCCGCAAGCATGGCGGGGATCCGCCGGTCGGCGTTGTCCAGGGCGACGACGTGATCCTCGCCCGGTCGGCGCGGCGGGGCAGTGGTCGTGAACCACCAGTCCCACTCCCAGTGCTCGACCGGGCGCAACGACGAGGGCAGGCGTGGGAATGCCCGCCGCTCCACCGTGATGCCCTCGGGGGGTCCACCGGAGTCCACCAGGGCGGTGGTACACCTCGCCACGGCGGCTGGATCGGCCCCCATCCCGATGATCCAGGGTCGGTTCCAGGTCGCGTGCAGGGACCGCCAGGCCACCGCGCCGGGCTCATCGCGCACCGCGGAGACCGCGTCAAGGCGGGCGCCGAGGTCCAGGTAGTCCGCGGCGGCCGGATCATGCCCAGCCAGGACGCTGCGGATCCGGTCGGCCAAGGCAGGATCGGCGTGGGCTGCGGTCACGGTGCCTATCATTGCGTCGTGGCCGGACCCTCGCGCACGACCCCTGATGGTCCGTCGTTGTTCGACGCGCCCGGCCTGCTCGAACGCTCCGTTGATGCCACAGCACCGCTGGCAGTGCGGATGCGCCCCCGGGACCTGTCCGAGCTCGTCGGCCAGGGCGACCTGGTGTCACCCGGGTCGCCGCTGCGCCGACTCATCGACGGGTCGGGCGCCAGCTCGGTGATCCTCTGGGGGCCACCGGGCACCGGCAAGACCACCATCGCCGCCCTCGTGAGCAGGGCCGGCGGCCGGCGCTTCGTGGAGCTCAGCGCGGTCACGGCCGGGGTCAAGGATGTCCGCTCAGCGATCGACGTCGCGCGGATGTCCGGTGTACCCACCGTGCTGTTCATCGACGAGGTGCACCGGTTCACCCGCACCCAGCAGGACGCCCAGCTGCCGGGGGTGGAGAACGGCTGGGTGACACTGGTTGCAGCCACCACGGAGAACCCCAGCTTCTCGGTCGTCTCCCCACTGCTGTCGCGTTCGTTGCTGCTCACCCTCGGCCCATTGACCGACGAGCAGGTCGGCGTGCTGCTCGACCGCGCGGTCCCCGACGCGCGTGGCCTGGCCGGGCGAGTGCAGCTCTCAGCCGGCGCGCGCGCGGACCTGATCCGCTACGCCGGGGGCGACGCTCGACGGGCGCTGACGTATCTCGAGGCGGCCGCCGAGAGCGTGGCCACCCCGCTGGGCGCACCCGCCGCTGGGGACACCGACGCACCCGGGGACGACGCGCCGGTTCGAGAGGTCACCGCGGACCACGTCGGGGTGGCCGTCCAGCGCGCCCTGGTCCGCTATGACCGCACCGGCGACCAGCACTACGACGTCATATCGGCGTTCATCAAGAGCGTGCGGGGCAGTGATGTCGACGCCGCGCTGCACTACCTGGCGCGGATGATCGAGGCGGGGGAGGATCCCCGGTTCATCGCCCGACGCCTGGTGATCCTGGCCAGTGAGGACATCGGGCTGGCCGACCCCAGTGCGCTCGGGGTAGCCACGGCTGCAATGACCTCTGCGGCGCAGATCGGCCTGCCGGAGGCGCGGCTGCCACTGGCCCAGGCCACCATCCACCTGGCCCTGGCCCCCAAGTCCAACGCCGTGATCCGGGCCATCGACGCGGCCCAGGCCGACGTGCGCGCGGGGCGGGTTGGCCAGGTGCCCGCACCTCTGCGCGACGGGCACTACCCGAACGCCGCCGCTCTTGGCGTCGTCGGCTACCGCTACCCGCACGACGACCCCTCGGGGGTCCTCGCCCAGCAGTACGCGCCCGAGGAGGTCGGTGGCCGGCGCTACTACGACCCGGTCGGCCACGGGGCGGAGGCACGCCTCCGGGAGGTCCTGCGCCGCCTGCGGGCAGCCGTGGGCGGTGCTCAGCCCGGTGGCGGGGGCGCTGGGGACGGCGGCTGAGGCCACGGCAGCCCACCCGCCAATTCGTTCCCGCTCGGGGGCGCGGCTAGGGTTCCCCCATGAGTAGGACCTTCTGGTTGCTGGTCGGCGCTGTGGGTGGAGTGGTCGTGTACCGAAAGGGCACGCAGACCGCCACCCGCGCCAAGGAACTCGGGCCGCTGGGCTCCGCGCAGGTGGCCGCCGGAGCCACCGGGCGGCTCGCGAGCAGGACGGCCAACGGGCTCGGGCGCCTTGCGGACGTGAAGGCGCGTCGTGAGGGCAAGCTCCTCACCGGGACCGCTGAGCAGGTCGCCGCCGAGCCTGTCCCCGTGGGGTGGGTTCCCGTGGACGACTCGGGGACCACGCCCGGCTCCGGACGGGACGACGCACCGACCCCAGCGCCCAGCTCGGGCTCCGGGGCCGGTCCCGCCCGACGTCCCAGTGCGGGGGGCGTCCCCCGATGACCATGACGCCCATGGACTCCGCGGAGATCCGCCGCAGGTTCCTCGACTTCTTCGCCACGCGCGGGCACACAGTCGTGCCGAGCGGCAGCCTGCTGCTCGATGACCCCACGCTGCTCTTCGTCAACGCTGGCATGGTGCCGTTCAAGCCGTACTTCCTGGGTCTGGCGCCGGCGCCGTACCCGCGCGCCACCAGCGTGCAGAAGTGCGTGCGCACCTTGGACATCGCGGAGGTCGGCAAGACCACGCGGCACGCATCGTTCTTCCAGATGGCCGGGAACTTCTCCTTCGGCGACTACTTCAAGGCCGGTGCCATCCCGCTGGCCTGGGAGCTGCTGACTGGCTCCGTGGCCGACGGCGGGTATGGGTTCCCCGAGGACAGGCTCTGGGTCACAGTGCTCGGCGATGACCAGGAAGCGATCGACATCTGGAACCGCGAGGCCGGCGTGCCGCTGGAGCGCATCCAGCGCCGCGGCCTGGCCGACAACTACTGGCACATGGGCGTGCCGGGACCAGGCGGACCGTGCTCGGAGATCTACTTCGACCGCGGCCCCGAGCACGGGCGATCAGGCGGGCCGGAGGCCGACGAGGACCGGTACCTGGAGGTCTGGAACCTCGTGTTCATGCAGTCCGAGCTCGCCGAGGTGCGCGCCAAGGAGGACTTCGACATCCGTGGCGACCTGCCCACGAGGAACATCGACACCGGCATGGGCCTGGAGCGGATGGCGGCACTGCTGCAGGGCGTGGACAACATCTACGAGATCGACACGACCATGCACATCCTGGAACGGGCGATGGAGCTCTCCGGAGCCCGCTACGGGGTCGGGCACAGGACCGATGTCGACCTGCGTGTGGTCGCCGACCACACCCGGACGTGTGCCTTCCTGATCGGCGACGGCGTCCTGCCCGGCAACGAGGGGCGCGGGTACGTGCTGCGCAGGATCATGCGCCGGGTGGTGCAGAAGATGCGCCTGCTCGGCGCCGGGGACCCGTCGATGGCCCACCTCGTCAGTGCCGCGATCGAGGCCATGGGCCCCCAGTACCCCGAGCTGGTGGTCGACTCGGGGCGGATCACCTCGGTCGCGATTGGTGAGGAGGCCTCCTTCCTGGAGACACTGGGTCGGGGCACGACCCTGCTGGACACCGCCGTGGCGAAGTTGAAGTCCGCCGGTGAGAGCACCCTGCCCGGCACGGAAGCGTTCGCACTGCACGACACCTACGGGTTCCCGATCGAGATCACCCTCGAGATTGCCGCCGACCAGGGCGTCGCCGTCGATGAGGACGGCTTCCGGCGGCTCATGTCCGAGCAGAAGGAGCGGGCCAAGGCCGACGCGCGGGTCCGCAAGGCCGGGCTGACGCCGGCCACGGTGTACCGGGAGGTGATGGACGCCTCCGGGATCACTGACTTCACCGGATACACCGAGGTGACCAGCGAGGGCACGCTGCGCGGACTTCTCGTCGACGGCCAGTCGGTGGCTGCGGCTGGCCCGGGCACCCATGTCGAGGCCGTCCTGGACCGCACGGCGTTCTACGCCGAGGGCGGCGGCCAGATCGGCGACCAGGGCCGGATCGAACTGGCCGGCGGCACGATCCTCGAGGTGTTCGACGTCCAGCAGCCGGTCCCCGGCCTGTTCGTGCACCGGGCCAGCGTCGTGGACGGCATGGCCGAGGTCGGCGCCGCCGCGATCGGGCAGGTTGACCTCCCGCGCCGGCTGGCGATCTCGCGGGCCCACACAGCCACGCACATGATCCACAAGGCCTTCCGGGAGATCCTCGGCGACACCGCGACCCAGATGGGTTCGGAGAACTCCCCGGGTCGGTTGCGCTTCGACTTCCCGAACCCCGTTGCCGTGCCGGCCTCGGTGATGAGCGATGTCGAGGATCGGGTGAACACGCTCCTGCTGGACGATCTCGAGGTCACCGCCCAGTACATGAGCCAGGAGCAGGCCCGCGAGATCGGAGCGATGGCGCTGTTCGGCGAGAAGTACGGCGACAGCGTTCGGGTCGTGTCCGTGGGCGACTGGGCACGCGAGCTGTGCGGCGGAACGCATACGAACCGCTCCGGCGAGCTCGGGGTGGTGAAGTTCCTCTCGGAGGCGTCCATCGGCTCAGGAGTCCGCCGGGTCGAGGCGCTCGTTGGTGTCGATGCCTACCGGCATCTGGCCCGCGAGCACATCCTGCTGAACAACCTGGCGCAGATGGTCAAGGCCCGCCCTGAAGAGCTCACCGACCGCATCGGCGGCCTCCTCCTGAGGCTCAAGGAGGCCGACTCGACGATCGCCAGGTTCCGCAAGGCGGCAGTCCTGGCCAACATCGAGGGAACCATCGGGACCAGGTACGACATCGGCGATGCCCGGGTCTGGACCTACGAGATGCCACCCGGATCGAGTGCCGCTGACCTGCGCGAGGCCACCAACGCCGCCATGCAACTTGTGGCCAAGGACGTTGCGGTTGTCCTCGTGGGGGCGGCCATTGACGCCGGCAAGGTCTCGCTGCTTGTGCACGTCAACGACGTCGGGCAGCAGTCCGGACTGAGCGCCCGCGAGATCCTGGCTTCCGCGCTGCCGTCCGTGGACGGCCGCGGTGGCGGCAAGGACGACAGCGCCCAGGGTGGGGGTTCGAAGCCCGACGGGGTGCAGGCAGCGCTCCTCGCCGCCCGCGAGTTCGTCGCGACCCGCGCCTAGTGCGCCCGGGAATCCGCGTCGGCATCGACGTCGGCTCGGTGCGGATTGGCGTGGCCCGCACGGATCCCTCTGCCGTGCTGGCCGTGCCCGTGGAGACGGTTCCCCGGGGCGATGGCGACCTCGCGCGGATCGCCGCGATCGTGGCCGAGCACGAGGCCATGGAGGTCATCGTCGGACTGCCCCTGTCGATGTCGGGACGGCCCGGCCCGGCAGCCGGGGCGGCACGCGAGTTCGCCCGAACCCTGGTTCCGGTGCTGGCCCCAGTGCCTGTGCGACTCGTGGACGAGCGGTTGACCACGGTGTCAGCCACCAGGGACCTGCGCGCCGCCGGCCGCACGTCGCGAAACAGCCGCGCCGTGGTCGATCAGGCCGCGGCAGTGGCCATTGTCCAATACGCTGTGGATCTTGAGCGCGCGTCCGGTGACGCGCCCGGAATCCTCCTTGAGGAGTGAGATGAGCAACCTCGGGCTTGAGATGTCGTCGGAGAGCAAGCCTCCCGACGGCGTGCGACATCGTGGCCGCTCGTGGATCGCCGTGCTGCTCAGCCTCGGCGTCCTGGCGGTCATCGGCTTCGGAATCACGTTCGCCATCGAGAACATCCCCTCGTTCGGCGGGCCGGAGGACTACCTGGGCGAGGGCAGCGAGCCGACCGTGGTCGTGCTCGTGGAGCCGGGCCAGACGTTGGCCGAGATGGGACAGACCCTCAAGGCCAACGGTGTCGTTGCCTCGGTCGATGCCTGGATCGAGGAGGCGAATGCCGAGCCCCTGACGAAGTCGATCGGTCCCGGCTCCTACGAGATGCTATCGCAGATGAGTGCCGAGGCGGCCGTGATCCGGATGATCGACCCGACCACCCGGATCACCAATGAGCTCCTCCTGCGTGAGGGGTTGCGGTTCTCGCAGAGCATCGGGGTGATCTCCGAGGCCACCGGGATATCGAAGAAGAAGCTGGTGAAGGCCTCCAAGGCCGGCAACATCGGGTTGCCGGCCTACGCCGAGGACAACGCCGAGGGCTTCCTCTTCCCTGCGACCTATGAGTTGGAGAAGGACGAGTCCGCGC
>JAQBEX010000132.1:0-3722 GCA_032123675.1 Actinomycetes bacterium | reverse complement strand
TGGTCGACCAGGTAGTCACCACCCTTGATCGTGTCGAAGGTGTGCCACTCCCAGTTGTCCTCCTCGACGTTGGCCAGCGCGGCGCACATGCCGCCCTGGGCTGCGCCGGTGTGTGACCGGGTCGGGTAGAGCTTGGTCAGGACTGCCGTGCGCACACGCGGCCCGGACTCGAGGGCAGCGCGCATCCCGGCACCGCCGGCGCCCACGATGATGACGTCGTAGCTGTGGTTCTGCATGGCTCTGCGCCACTCTCCGATCAGGCGAGGTTGGGGTCGAAGGTGAAGATCACCAGGGTCCCCAGAACGAGGGTGAACACGACGGCAATCACGAGCAGGGTCTTGAGCCAGAACCGGGTTCGCGGCTTCTCGGCGTAGTCATTGATGACGGTGCGCATGCCGTTGCCGCCGTGGAGCATGGCCAACCACAGCTGCAGCAGGTCCCAGCCCTGCCAGAATGGGCTGGACCAGCGCCCGGCCACGAACCCGAAGTTGATGCGCTGCACGCCGCCGTCGAGGATGTTCATGATCAGCAGGTGGCCCAGGACCAGGAAGACCAGGACCAGGCCCGAGACGCGCATGAAGATCCACGAGAGCCGCTCGTAGTTGGTGTTCCCGCCGGAAGCGCGCGCACTGCGGGGATCGGCAATCTCAACGCTCATGATGTGCTCCCGAACAGCGCCTCGGCAGTGTGCTTGAGCATGAAGTACGTCCCCGGGATCATGATCAGGGCCCAGACGATGACGATCGTGCGGAACATCGCCTTCTGGTGACGTGGCCCCTTGGCCCAGAAGTCCACGAGGACGACCCGGATGCCGTTGAGCGCGTGGTAGAGCACAGCTCCGACCAGGCCGACCTCGAGCAGGTTGACGATCGGGGTCTTGTACGAGGCGATCACGAGGTCGTAGGCGTCCGGGGACACACGCACGAGCGCGGTGTCCAGGACGTGGACCAGGAGGAAGAAGAACACCGCGACGCCGGTGATGCGCTGGGCAACCCAGGACCACATCCCCTCACCGCCGCGGTACAGGGTCCCCGCAGGCGCACTGGCCATCGGTGGAGCCTCCTTGCTCGAGCGTGGACTAGGCGTGACGGGGCATCCGCCACGTGGCCCGAGTCTAGTCCGCCCGAGCGACGGCGCATCGGCGAGGATCCCCCGGACCCCCGTCGACCCGGCCGCGAGCCCCGACCCGCCGCACAAGTTCGGTGATTCGTGCGGGTTGTGCACCCTCTATGGTCGCCAGCCCACACGGTTGCCGCGGTTGCGGCAGTCGCGGCAGTCGCCGCAGTCGCGGCCGTCATGCGGAGATCCCGGTGGTCGCGGCAGTCGCGGCAGTCGCGGCAGTCGTCACAGTCGCGGCGGTCGCCACAGTGGCCACGGTCGCGGCGGTCATGCGGAGGTCATCCACCCGCGCACATCCTCGAGGAGACACCCAGCCCCACACCGGCGGGCCGATCCTGGCCATCCGCGCAGCACGAGCAGGTCTCGAACCTGGGCTGCGGTCTGGCACGCCTGCCCGGTGACGGCCAACCACCCGAACCGCAACGTTGCGTTGCCCGTGAGCGTCGCGTGGTTGTCCCGTGTCAGGTCACGCAGGGCGTCGGACTCCAACTCGTGACCCAGACGGCCGTCGAGCTCGACGATCACGCCCTCGGGCTCGTAGAGCAGGTCGCGGTAGGCCCGCCGAGCACCTTGTGATGACGCCGGGGCCTGAGCGCGCCCGGTCGGCAATCCGTGTGCCCGGGCAACGCGGTTGCGGTACTGCCGCTCAAGGGGGCTGGTCACGCCCGCGCACACTTCAGAGCAGACGAGCTTCAGCAGGTCCCGCCGGCGCAGGCGCCGTCGTTGGGCAGCGGCCGCCAGCAACCGGTCCGGAGTGGTCAGCCGGAGGCGGCAGGACCTCAGGATCAACTCGACGGCGACTCTGTCGGAGGAGGCGTTCGCGACTGCGGCGAGAACGGTGCTCTCCACGCTCAGCACCGGCGGGGTCCGGGCTGGATGGGCCAAGGCTTCAGGATCGGGAACCCGGGTAACCCGAACGCCTTGTGCGCTTCGCCGGCACCCCTCGGGCAGCACCATCGTGATGCCGTCGCCAGGCGCGAGCCCCTCGTCCGTCACTCCCCAGTACTGGGCCGCAGCGGTGCCGCCGACGACACTTCGCAGCCCGAGTGCGAGGTGCGCGGCCCACATGCGGGACGCGAGCTCCCCGTTCGCCGGCTCCGTGAGGTACACGCCGCGATGTGGGGACGTCCACCGCCCTGTGGACAGCAGCCGCCGAATGGCATCCGGGGGCAGCCCCGCCGCGCGAGCTTGCGCGGTCGTGGCCGCCCCGGCCTGCTGCGCCGCGATGGCGTGGACGCGATCAAGAGCCTGGCTGAGGCTCGGATTCCGACGAGGCATGTCGCGATGCTGACCCCGTTCCGCAGTCTGGTCCAGCGGCTGTCCCCAAGCACTACGGCGGCACCCGGGCGCCGGGCCGGGGCCCGGCAGCGGTGTGGGTTGGTGACTCTAGAAGGTCGGTAACCTGCACGGATCGTGGGTGAGGGGTGGGAGCGGGCGTGGGAGTGGGCGTGGGTGAGGGAGCGGCGCGCGGCCGGAGCCGGGGGTGGCCCGCGGCCGGGGACAGGCAGGGGACGGGGTGCGGCACGACTCCCGAAACGGGCGGGCCTAGCCTTGGGGCATGGCAACCACCGAGTCCGGATTCCCGTTCGCCCCGCTCTACGACGCTGATTCGCTGGCCGGCGCAGATCCGGCCCAGATCGGCGCGCCAGGCGAGTACCCGTTCACCCGCGGGGTCTACCCGAGCATGTACACCGGGCGGCCCTGGACGATGCGCCAGTACGCCGGGTTCGGCACCGCCGCGGAGTCCAACGCCCGCTACCACCAGTTGATCAACGCCGGCACCACCGGCCTGAGCGTGGCGTTCGACCTGCCCACGCAGATGGGCTACGACTCCGATCACCCGCTGGCCTCCGGGGAGGTCGGCAAGGTAGGTGTCGCGATCGACTCCATCGACGACATGCGGATCCTGTTCGACCAGATCCCACTGGACAAGGTCTCGACGTCGATGACCATCAACGCCCCGGCTGCGGTGCTGCTGCTGGCCTACCAGATCGTTGCCGAGGAGCAGGGCGTCGCTGCATCGGAACTGACCGGCACCATCCAGAACGACGTGCTCAAGGAATACATCGCCCGCGGGACCTACATCTACCCGCCGGCCGCCTCGCTGCGGCTGATCACCGACATCTTCGGGTACTGCGGCGCCGAGATGCCCAAGTGGAACACCATCTCGATCTCGGGGTACCACATGGCCGAGGCCGGTGCGACGCCCGCGCAGGAGATCGCCTTCACCCTCGCCGATGGCATCGAGTACGTGCGCGCAGCGATCGCCTCGGGCCAGGACGTCGATGACTTCGCCCCCCGGCTGGCGTTCTTCTTCGTCTCGCGGACCTCGCTGCTCGAGGAGGTCGCGAAGTTCCGGGCGGCCCGGCGCATCTGGGCCCGCGTGATGCGCGAGGAGTTCGGGGCGAAGAACCCCAAGTCGCTCATGCTGCGCTTCCACACCCAGACCGCGGGCGTCCAGTTGACCGCCCAGCAGCCCGAGGTGAACATGGTCCGCGTGGCCATCCAGGCGCTCGCGGCGGTGCTCGGCGGAACCCAGAGCCTGCACACGAACTCCTTCGATGAGGCCATCGCGCTGCCGACCGAGAAGGCCGCGCGGCTTG
>JAQBEX010000131.1:0-17601 GCA_032123675.1 Actinomycetes bacterium | reverse complement strand
AGGGTGACCCTCGACCCGATCGAGCTCGGAATCGTGCCGCCGGCACCCGACTCCCTGCGGGGCGGAACGGCCGTGCGCAACGCTGAGCTGTTCCGCACGCTGCTGTCGACCCCCGACGAACCGTCGGTGGCCGGCATCCGGAACGCCGTGTGCCTGAACGCCGCGGCCGCGCTGGTGGCATACTCGGCCGCCGGTGGGACCCTGCCGGTCACGATCCCTGCGGCGTCAGCCGATCTTCGGGCACGGTTGGCCGTCGCCCTGCCACAGGCTCAGGAGGCGCTGGCTTCCGGGGCGGCGCTGGACCTGTTGGAGCGCTGGGTCACGACCAGCCAGGACCTGCGGCCGTAGGAGACGATGATGGCGAAATCCCGGCGCGAGCGTCCCCTGCCCAGCACGCCCGGGCCGCAGCCCCAGCCACCTGCGCAGCCACCGGCACCGGGCACCGAGCCGGGCGTGGAGTCGGGCGCCGAGCCGGTCACCGGCATAGCGAAGCCAGTCCCGGCCCGACGGGAGACACCGAAGGACGCCGCGGCGCCGACCCGGGACGAACCGGCCTACCTCATCACCGGAACCGAGTGCCTGTCAGGCCACGAGCGCGGTGAGACGTTCATGACCGGCAACCTCGGGAAGCTGCCCACCAGGAAGAAGGCGCGGGTCGGCTTCATCGTCGTCGTCTGGTGCCTGGTCGGGTTCACCATCATCCACTACGCCGGAGCCACCGAGCAGAACTGGACGATCTTCGCCGTCCAGTTGGCGCTGCTGTGGCTTGCGTTCGCCGCGGTGCTGGTGCGCAGGGCGGGTCACCGAAAGCGCTGCTGGCGCACCAGGAGCTGGCGGCACGCCTGGGGAGGCCTCGCCCCCGGCTCGGGGGTCGACCCCACCCGGCCGGCGGGCACCTGAGCCGAGTCAGGCCGCTGACGGTCAGAACTGGCGCTGCGGGCCTGTGTAGTACTCGAAGACCCAGTAGGCAGAGGACATCACGACGAGCACGGCGCCGGCGGCCACGATCCACGCGGCGAAGGCGAGGCCGGCGAACGTGATGGCTGCCGAGGTGCCGACCATCAGCGGGGCCCAGGAGTGCGGGCTGTAGAAGCCGTAGTCGACGTCGGCATCCCAGATCTCGCCGTCGTCGGAGTCCTCGGGCTGGTCCGGCAGCCGATTGGCAGTCACGACCAGGTAGAAGCCGATCATGGCCGACAGGAAGCCGGTCAGGGTCAGGGCGACCGTTCCGACCTCGTCGTGGGACATGATCCAGTAGATGCCGGCGACCAGGAAGTAGAAGACCGCCCCGCCGATGAACAGCTTGCCTGCGAGCTTCACGAGATCTCCCCCTTGGTCGAGTTCTGGGCATCCAGGGAGGCGAGGTACCCCGCGGAGTCCCAGTCGGCCAACTCGGGGTGGTGCAGGTCGAACGCGGGACGCTCCGAGCGGATCCGGGGCAGCGACACGAAGTTGTGCCGGGGCGGCGGGCACGAGGTGGCCCACTCGAGCGAGCCCCCGTGCCCCCACGGATCGTCAACAGTCACCTTCGGGGCGTACCGGGTCGACCAGTAGAAGTTGTACAGGTAGACCAGGGTCGAGATCCCCAGGATGAGGGCGAACGCCGAGGAGACCTGGTTCTCGAGGGTGAAGCCGTCCCCGGGCAGGTAGTCGCCGTAGCGCCTGGGCATGCCCTCCACGCCGAGCCAGTGCTGGATGAGGAATGTCCCGTTGAACCCGATGAAGGTCAACCAGAAGTGCCACTTGCCCAGGGTCTCGTTGAGCATCTTGCCCGTGAACTTGGGCCACCAGAAGTAGAAGCCGGCGAACATCGCGAACACGACCGTGCCGAACACCGTGTAGTGGAAGTGCGCGACGACGAAGTAGGAGTCCGACACGTGGAAGTCCAGCGGGGGCGCGGCCAGGATGATGCCGGTCAGGCCGCCGAAGAGGAAGGTGAGCAGGAAGCCGATGGCCCAGAGCATGGGCGTCTCGAAGGTCAGCGACCCGCCCCACATGGTGCCGATCCAGTTGAAGAACTTCACGCCGGTGGGCACTGCGATGAGCATCGTCATCAGGGCGAAGTAGGGCAGGCTGATCGCGCCGGTGACGTACATGTGGTGGGCCCACACGGCCATCGACAGCGCGGCGATGGCGATGGTGGCGAACACCAACCCCTTGTAGCCGAAGATCGGCTTGCGGCTGAAGGCCGGCAGGATCTCGGAGATCACGCCGAAGAAGGGCAGCGCCAGGACGTAGACCTCTGGGTGGCCGAAGAACCAGAAGAGGTGCTGGAACAGGATCGCCCCGCCGTTCTCCGGCAGGAAGACCACCGAGCCGAACTTCCGGTCGATCTCGAGCACGACGAGCGTTGCGGCCAGGACCGGGAACACCATCAGGATCAGGACGCTGGTGAGCAGGACGTTCCAGGTGAAGATCGGCATCCGGAACATCGTCATGCCCGGGGCCCGCATCGTCAGGATCGTCGTCACGAAGTTCACCGCGCCCAGGATCGTGCCCACGCCGCCGAGGGCGAAGCCCAGGATCCACAGGTCTGAACCGATGTTCGGGGAGAACTCCGCACCCGAGAGCGGGGTGTAGAGGAACCACCCGAAGGCGGCCGCCCCACCCGGGGTGGCGAAGCCGAACAGCACGATCATCGCGCCGAAGAAGTACATCCAGTAGCCCAGCATGTTCAGCCGCGGGAAGGCTACGTCCGGGGAACCGATCTGCAGGGGCATGAGGTAGTTGGCGAACCCGACGAACAGGGCGGTCGCGAACAGCAGCAGCATGATCGAGCCGTGCATGGTGAAGAGCTGGTTGTACTGCTCGAGCGTCACGATCTGCAGGCCGGGCTGCGCCAGCTCGGAGCGGATGATCAGCGCCATCACGCCGGCGATCAGGAAGAACGTGAACGACGTGGTCATGTAGAGCTTGCCGATGACCTTGTGGTCGGTGGTGGTCAGGACCGAGACGATCTTCTGGCCCATCGACTCATGGCGCTTCCCGGGCGGCGGTCCGGCGACCTCCGCGGGGCGGTCGTTGACGAGCGTCATAGCGTCCCCTCCGACTCCAGGTAGCGGTCGGACTCCCAGTACCGCTCACCGTCACGCGTGATTCGATCGGTCTCGATGGAACCGACCTGGCCCTTGGCGCGCAGCTCGGCGATGTGTCGATCGTACTCAGGGCGTTCGACGACCTTGACCGTGAAGAGCATCCGGGCGTGGTCGACGCCACACAGCTCGGCGCACCGCCCGGCGAAGGTGCCGACCTTGTTCGGGGTGACCTCGAACTTGTTGAGCCGATCCGGGAAGACGTCCATCTTCATCAGGAAGGCGGGGATCCAGAACGAGTGGATGACGTCCGGGCTCTGCCGCTCGAAGACGACCGACTCGTCGACGGGCAGGTAGAGGGTGGGATTGTCCGCGACCTCGGCGGTGCCCACGTCGTAGACGTCGTCCTCCACGTAGTTGAACGCCCAGCTCCAGCGGAAGCCGACGACGCCCACCGTGTTGTCCGGGTTGTCCGATACCTTCGTCAGCTCGATCTGGTCACGGGCGGTGAAGAAGAACATGCCCAGGATCATGACCAGCGGGATGACGGTGTACATCACCTCGAGCGGGACGTTGTAGCGCATCTGCTTGGGTGCTGGATCGCCCTCCCTGCGGCGGAAGCGCACCGCTGCGAACAGGATGAGTCCACCGGTGATCAGGCCCACGACCGCAACCGCGACCCAGGCCCCGAACCACAGGCTCTCAATGGTCGGCGCCTGCTCTGTGGCACCTTCGGGTGCGTTCAGGGACAGGGCCTCCTGGGCACTGCACCCGGACGCCAGCAGGACGACAGCCAGGGCTCCGGCCCCGACCCCCCACCGGCGCATCGACCGGGAACGGTCGGTGCGTTCTGCTACCACGGCTGGTGATCCCCTCGATCGTGTGGGCGAATCCGCGCTGTGCGGGCAGGAATCGCCTGGGTCACTGGACGAGTGGAGACTAGCGTAGGAAACGTCCGGCGTGCCACGGGGGTCACCGATACCGTGTACGGCATGTCGCGGTCCTTCGATGCTGCCTCGGGGCTCCCGATGGGGTCCGAGGCCCGGCGTGCCATGGACGCCGCCCTGGAGCACGGCTGGGCCGATCCGGCACGCCTCTACCGCGACGGCAGGATGGCCCGACAGCTGCTCGATGCCGCCCGGGCCGCTGTGGCCGCAGCGATCGGCGTGCTGCCCCAGGAGGTTGCCTTCACCTCGTCGGGCACCGCGGCGCTGCACGACGGCGTCCTCGGCCTGGCCCGGGGCCGCCGGAAGGTGGGGGCCAAGGTCGTTGCCGGTGCCGTCGAGCACTCCGCCGTGCTGCGCGCCGCCGACTGGGTGATGTCCGGCAAGGACCCGATCCTGGTCGCGGTCGACTCTAACGCTGAAGTGGAGGTCAAGGCTTTTGGCCGGGCCGTGCGCTCCCCCGGCGTCGCCCTCGCCGCGGTCCAGCACGTCAACCATGAGGTCGGGACGCTCCAACCCCTCGCCGAACTGCACGCAGCGTCCGCCGAGGCGGGTGTGCCGCTCCTGGTCGACGCCGCTGCCTCACTCGGGGCGCTGCCGGCGCCCACCCACTGGGATGTCCTTGCCGGTAGCGCCCATAAGTGGGGCGGTCCGCCCGGCATCGGGATCCTGGCCATCCGTCCCGGCGTGCGCTGGCGCAGCCCGTCCCCGACCGATGAGTCCCGACGCCGGGCCGGGTTCCCCAACGTTCCCGGCGCGGTCGCGGCCGCAACGGCGCTGGAGCAGGCCACGGCCACCCTGGGTCGCACGGGTCCGCATCGCCGCCGGTTGCTCACGATCCTGCGCGAACGGGTCCCGCAGCTGGCCCCGGACGTCCTCGCCCTCGGGAGTTCCGACGGGGCCCCGCACATCGTCTGCTTCACGATCCTCTACGCGGACGGCGAGGTCCTCGTCTCCGAGTTGGACCGTGCCGGCTACGCGGTCAGCTCCGGATCTGCCTGCACCTCGGACACCCGCAGGCCCAGCCACGTGCTGGCGGCCATGGGCGCCGTCACGCACGGGAACCTGCGGGTCAGCCTGCCCCCGGACGCCACCGAGGCCGACATCGCCGGGTTCCTCAGCGCCCTGCCCGCGGCGATCACCGCTGCCCGCGCGGCTGCCGACGGGCCGAGCCGGTGACGCCCGAGCCGGTGGCCCCCGAGCCGGTCACCATCGATGCCCGCGGCGTGCTCTGCCCCGTGCCGATCATCCGGCTGGCCCGGGCGGCCGCGAACCTTCCCCGGGACTCCGTCATCGAGCTGGTCACCGACGACCCGGCCGCGCTGTACGACGTCCCGGCCTGGTGCCGGCTGCGCGGCCACGAGCTGGTCCGGACCGAGCCGGCCACCGATCTGGGCCCCGGCTCCCAAAGCGCGGGCCCGACCGGGCCTGAGCCGAACGTTCCCAACGTCGACCCGGACGAGGCGCTCCGGCATGTGATCAGGATCGGCGGTCCGACCCACGGGCGTGGGTGACCACGAGCTCGGCGGGTGGCCACCATGGTCACGTGCGGCCAGCGCCGCCTGAGAGCACCGGTCGACAGGCCATCGCGGCCGGCAGGGCCCGCAGGTACGCAGCCCGTGGCACCTCCACGGCGCCGAGCCGGGCCAGGTGATCGGTGCACCACTGGACGTCGATGATGCGACGCGGGTCTCCGTCCGCGCCGAGCAGGTCGGCCAGGGCGACCACGGCCACCTTCGAGGCATCCGTGCTCACGTGGAACTTCGACTCGCCTGCGAACAGGCCACCGATCTCCACCCCGAACAGCCCACCCGCGAGTTCCCCCGCGGCACCCCATACCTCGATCGAGTGCGCCCAGCCGAGGTCATGCAGCGTGCGGTACGCGCTGCGGTACCCCGGGCTGATCCACCCGTGCGGGCGGCGCGGGTCGGCGCAGGCGGCCACGACCTCATCGAAGGCCACGTCGACGCTGACCTCGAAGCGCGACAGCACCCGCCGCAACGAGCGGGAGACGTGCACTGCCCGGGGCGGCAGGACACCGCGGGGGTCAGGGGACCACCAGCCCAGGAGATCGTCCTCGGGCATGGCGAACAACCCGCTGCGGTACCCCGCGAGCAGCATGCCAGGAGACAGGTCGGCCCCCACGGCCACCAGTTCCTGCCCCGCGGGCAGGTTCGCCACGTCGGGCAGGACCCAGCGTGGCCCTGGCGGCTCGATGGGCATCGATCCGGGTCAGAGCCGGTTCACGATGATGTGCGCGCCGATCTCCTCGGCTGCAAGGTCGCCGTAGGCCGAGCGGATCCGCAGCAGGAATGAGCGTCGGGCCAGCTCGTACTCCTGGGTTCCGATGCTCTCGATGACGTGCGTGGCCATCATGGAGCCGACCTGGGCACATCGCTGGAGGCTCAGGCCCCAGGCCAGCGCGGCCAGGAACCCCGCACGGAAGGCGTCACCCACACCGGTCGGATCCGCGCGGTGGGTCTCCTCGGAAACGGGGACGTGCAGCATCTCCTGACCCTTGCGCTCGATCCGCACACCGTTCGGTCCCAGCGTCGTGACCCGGGTTCCGACCCGCTCGAGGATCTCGGAGCTGCTCCAGCCGGTCTTCTTCTCCGTGAGCGCGGCCTCGTACTCGTTGGTGAACAGGTACGCCGCACCATCGACGAGCAGGCGGATCTCCTCGCCGTGCATACGCGCCAGTTGCTGTGAGGGGTCGGCTGCGAACGGGATGTGTCGATAGCGGCACTCCTCAGTGTGGCGCAGCATCGCCTCGGGGTCGTTGGCCCCGATCAGGACCAGGTCGACGGTTCCGACCCGCTCGACCACAGGGCCCAGCTCGATGTCCCGGGCCTCCTGCATGGCCCCTGCATAGAAGGTCGCGATCTGGTTGGCGTGCTCGTCGGTGGTGCACACGAACCGTGCGGTGTGCCGCACCTCCGAGACGTGCACGGACTCGGTGTCAACTCCGTGGCGCTGCAGCCAGGAGCGGTAGTCGGCGAAGTCCGGCCCCACGGCCCCGACCAGGACGGGGTTGTGCCCGAGCATCCCCATCCCGAACGCGATGTTGGCCGCAACCCCGCCCCTGCGGACCTCCAACTCGTCGACGAGGAACGACAGGGAGATCTTGTCGAGCTTGTCGAGCACGATCGAGTCGGCGAACCGCCCCGGGAAGGTCATCAGGTGGTCGGTGGCGATTGAGCCCGTGACAACGATCCGCATGGCGAGTGAGCCCCCTGGTCAAGCGATGAGTTGGGGCGACCCTAGCCGGTCTGGTCAGTGGAAGGAGTCACCGCAGGCGCACGAGCCGGTGGCATTCGGGTTGTCGATCGTGAAGCCCTGCTTCTCGATCGAGTCCACGAAATCGATGGTGGCTCCGGTCAGGTACGGGGCACTCATCCGGTCGGTGACGACCTCGACGCCGTCGAAGTCCTTGCGGACGTCGCCGTCGAGCGTGCGCTCGTCGAAGAACAACTGGTAGCGCAGGCCCGAGCAGCCCCCGGGCTGGACAGCGACGCGCAGGGCAAGGTCCTCACGACCCTCGGCATCCAGCAGCCCGCGCACCTTGTCTGCGGCGGTGTCGGTCAGGACGATCCCATCGCTGACGGGGGTGGTGGTCGTCTCAGTGCTGGTCTCGGCTGTCATCCGTGTCCTCCTGGTGGCGTGATGATGGAACGCGTCGGCCCCGCTGCGCATTCCCTGCTCAATGCTGACATGGCTGCGCCGGTTCGACCAATCGTCACCCGCTGCGTGGGTTGGATCTGGCTACGACTCGTGCGGGCCTGATGCAGGGTCCGTGCGATCGTTCAGCTCCGCGACCAGGTCTGGGCCGCACGCGCCGCCGCCCGAGCGACTCCTTGCGCAGCGGTCTCGTCTGGTTCGGCGGCCGCGGCAAGTGCGGAGGCGACCCCGGCGGTGATCCACTCCCGTCGGCTCACCTCGACCCGGCCGGCGATCACGACCACCGGAACCGCGTGCTCCAGCGCGGCAGCTGCCACCCCGGCCACGGCCTTGCCACGCAGCGACTGCCAGTCGAAGCTGCCCTCGCCGGTGATGACCAGGTCGGCGCTTGCGACCAGCCGATCCATGTTCGCGACGGCCAGGACCGTGTCGATCCCGGGCACCCGCCGGGCCCCCAGCCGGATCAGCGCCGCCCCGATACCGCCGCCGGCACCGGCACCCAGGGCCACGGCAGCCGAGCGTCGGTCACCCGAGCGCCCCAGGAGCAGCGCCCAGTGCCCCATGGCCGCCTCGAGTTGCTCGACCTGGTCAGGAGTCGCCCCCTTCTGCGGTGCGAAGCCCCGGGCAGCCCCCCGCGGTCCGAGCAGCGGCACGTCGACATCCGTGGCCACCTCCAGCCTCGTGCCCGCGGTGAGCGCGACCGCCGGCGCCAGGTCGAGCGCCTCGAGGGCAGCCAGGCCCGCCCCACCGGCCGTGAGTCCGGCAGGTGGCTCGGTGGTGACCCCGAGTGCGTCGAGCAGGCCCGCGCCCCCGTCGCAGGTTCCCGTCCCCCCGACGCCGACCACGATCCTGCGCGCTCCCCCGGCCAGCGCCGCCGAGATCAGCTCGCCGACCCCCCGGGACGTGGTCGCTGTGGGGTCCCTGCGGTCGTCGGCGATGAGGTGCAGCCCGGCCGCCGCTGCGCTCTCGATCCAGGCCGTCCCATCCGGGGTCACCAAGTAGTCGGCCGCGACCGGATCGCCCAACGGCCCGGTCACGGTCAGCGAGTACCGGCGTCCGGCCCGGGCCGCGGCGACCGCATCGACGAATCCGGGGCCCCCGTCGGACAGCGGACGCAGCACGAGCTCGTCGGCGGGCGCATGGCTGGCCCACCCTGCCGCGATGGCCTCGGCGGCCTCGGCCGCCGAGAGCGTGCCGGTGAACGAGTCCGGACAGATCACGACCTTCACAACGCCGAAGTCTGGCACCCGGAGCCACGCCGCGCCGCGGCACTCTGTGTAACCATGGTCCCCCGAGAATGAGGAAGGTCCCGCGATGACTGACACGGCTGCCTGGACCGAGCCGCAACCAACCCCGCTGGCCCTGCTCCTGCTCGGGCAGGGCACCGACCTGGGGACCGAGAAGGGCGTGGAGTGCCCGGGTGCGCTACCGCCGGCCTCGGATCCGGATCTCGTGGCGCGGGCCCGGCGGGCCCGTGCGGCGCTCGGCTCCCGGGCCTACGTGCTCGGCCACCACTACCAGCGCGATGAGGTCATCGAGTTCGCGGACGTGACCGGTGACTCGTTCAAGCTCGCCCAGCAGGCCGCTGCGCACCCCGAGGCGGAGTTCATCGTCTTCTGCGGCGTGCACTTCATGGCCGAGAGTGCCGACATCCTCACCACAACCGAGCAGCAGGTGATCCTGCCGGACCTGGCAGCCGGGTGCTCGATGGCCGACATGGCCGAGATCGGCCAGGTCGAGGACGCGTGGGAGCGCTTCGCGGAGCTGGGCCTGGACACCGCCACGATCCCGATCACCTACATGAACTCGACCGCCGCGATCAAGGCATTCACGGGCCGCAACAACGGGACGATCTGCACATCGAGCAATGCCCGGGCGTCCCTCGAGTGGGCCTTCGACCAGGGCGAGCGGATCTTCTTCCTCCCCGACCAGCACCTGGGCCGCAACACCGCCGTCCTGGAGCTCGGCCTGAGCCTGGACGACTGCGTGCTCTATGACCCGCACAAGCCCGGTGGCGGGTTGACCGACGAGGAGATGCGCGCGGCCAAGGTCGTGCTCTGGCGCGGCCACTGCTCGGTGCACGGCCGATTCACCGCGGAGGTCGTCGACGAGGCTCGCGAGCGGATCCCCGGGGTGAACATCCTCGTGCACCCCGAGTGCACGTACGAGGTGGTGAACAAGGCCGACTACGTGGGCTCGACGGAGTACATCATCCGCGTCCTCGAGGCCGCGGAGCCCGGCTCCTCGTGGGCCATCGGCACCGAGCTCAACCTGGTGCGCCGGCTGGCCAACGCCCACCCCGACAAGCAGATCAGCTTCCTGGACCGCTCGGTGTGCTACTGCTCGACGATGAACCGGATCGACCTGCCGCACCTGGTATGGGCCATGGAGAACCTGGTGGCGGGCAACGTGGTCAACCAGATCGTCGTCGACGACGACACCGCGCGCTGGGCCGGCGTCGCCCTGGACCGGATGCTGGCCCTGCCCGGGGTGGGTGCCACCCGCACGCCCGACTGACCGCGGCCTACAGGCCCGGGGCGCCCCAGATCGGGAACCACCGCGAGAGGTCGGACTCGACCGACACGTCGTCGCGCAACAGGTCGCGGACCTGCAGTTCCAGCACGGTGTCGCGGGTTTGGGCCTCGATGGGTGCGAACGGGTAGAACGAGCCCTGCTTGAACAGGTAGACCATGGCCAGCGTCCGACCGCCCGGATCGGCGAAGACCACGGTCGCAGCGAGCAGCTGCGGGCCGAAGCCGGTGTCCTGCAACGACAGGTTCACCGCATGCAGGTGCGTCACGAGGGCCCCGACGTCGGGCGGATCGGTGGTGATCACCAACCACGTGTAGCCGTACTGGTCGGAGGTGACCTCGACCGCGGGATTGCCCGAGGCTGCCAGCAGCGCCTCGATCTCGGCCTGGACCTCGGCGAACGCCCGGCCCTCCGGCACCCGGAAGGCGACCGCACCTGCGCCTGTCGGGCGGAAACCGAGGCTGGCCTCCAGTGTGATGGCCCCGGAAGGCAATCCGAAGATCGCGTCGAGGTCGGGGCGTGCGGGCTTGCGCCGGCCCATCAGCGAGTCGAAGAATCCCACGACTGCCCGCTACTGCCCGAGCTGTGCAGAGATCCTGGCCAGCTGCTCCAACCGCTTGTCCAGCGGGGGGTGCGTGGCGAACAGGCTGGCCAAGGACTGGCCGCCGGCCAGCGCCGGGGCGATGAAGAAGGCGTTCATCGGCTCCTTCGCGCGCAGGTCGTTGGTGGGGATCCTGCCCATGTCGCCGGTGATCTTCTGCAGCGCTCGCCCCAGCGCCGCCGGGCGACCCGTCAGCAGCGCCCCCGCGCGGTCCGCGGACAGCTCCCGGTAGCGGGAGAGCATCCGCACGAGGACGAAGCTGATCGCGTACACGAGGATCGACACGACCATGATCAGCAGGAACGCGAGCGCGCCGTTGCCGTCACTGCTGCGTCGCCGGGTCAGGCCGCCCCACATCCACGACCGCGTCAGGAACCCGGCCAGGACGCCGACGAAGGAGGCGACGGTCATCACCAGCACGTCGCGGTGCGCCACATGGGACAGCTCGTGGGACAGGACCCCCTCGAGCTCCTCGGCATCGAGCCGGCGCAGCAGCCCGGTGGTCACGCACACCACCGCACGCTTGGAGCTGCGACCGGTCGCGAAGGCATTGGGCATGTCCGTGTCGGCGATGGCCACGGCGGGCTTGGGCATGTCGGCCATGGCACAGAGCCGGTCGACGATGGCATGGACCTGGGGAGCCTGCTCGGGCGTGACCACGCGCGCCCCCATCGAGAACAGCGCGACCCGATCCGAGAAGTACCACTGGGCCCAGGCGGAGACCCCGGCGATCGCCAGCACCAACCCGTAGCCCAGGCCGGCGTAGATCAGCACACCCATCAGGACCACGTAGAGCAGGCCGAGGATGAACATGGTGCCGCCCATCCGGGCGATCAGACCACGATCGGGGGCGTAACGGTTGCGCGCCATGTCCTGCTCGTGGACCTCCCCAGCCCTACTGCGCTGCCGGGTCAGCGGGCGGGGCCGCCTCAGGTTCGGCGGACTCGGCCGGCGCGGCGGGCGGCAGGGCCGTGGGCTCCTCAGCCACGACCGCGTCGACGATGTCCCCGGCCGGTCCCGATCCGACCGCGGGTGCGCCGGCTGATCCGGTCACGGCGGCCGGCGGCTGCGCGCCTCCGATCTGCGCCTTCATCGCCGCGAGCTCGTTCTCGACCTGGTTGTCCGCCGAGAGTCGCTCCAGCTCGGCGGTCAGGGCGTCCTTGCCGCCGGTCGTCTCGAGGGCACCTGTTGCCATGAGCTCCTCCATGGCACCGGCCCGAGCCTGCATCTGCGAGGTGCGGTCCTCCGCGCGCTGGATGGCCAGGCCGACATCACCGAGCTCGCTGGAGATCCCGGTGAACGCCTCGTTGATGCGCACCTGCGCCTCCGCGGCCGAGTAGGTGGCCTTGATGGTCTCCTTCTGGGTGCGGAACGACTCGACCTTGGTCTGCAGCTGCTGGGCGGCCACGGTGAGCTTCTGCTCCTGCATCGTCAGCTGCTCGAGCTGCACGTGCAGGTCGGCGATCTGCTGGCCGATGGCGGACTTGCGGATCAGCGCCTCGCGAGCCAGGTCCTCGCGACCTGCCGCCAGCGCCGCCCGGGCCTGGTCATCGAGCTTGGCCAGCTGCTTGTCCAGGCTGGCGATCTGCAGCTCGACCCGCTTGCGGCTGGTGGCCACGTCGGCCACTCCGCGCCGGACCTTCTGCAGCATCTCCAGCTGCTTCTCGTAGGAGTAGTCCAGGGTCTGTGCGGGATTCTCCGCCTTGTCCATGGCCGCGTTGGCCTTGGAGCGGAAGATCATCTTGAAGCGCTGCCACATTCCAGCCATGGTTCGCGGTCACTCTCTCTCCGGGCGGCACACCCGCCGATGACCACAAGCCTAACGCCCCATCGCGTGGCACGACGTACCCTTGCCCTGTGAAGTTCCCGACCCGCAAGTCCTCGCCGGAACCCGCCGCCGACGCGCCGCTGTCCGAACCGACCGTCGGCAAGGGCCATCCGACCCCGTCGCGCAGGGAGGCCGAGGCGCAGCGCAAGCAGACGCTCAAGGTTCCCAGCGACCCCAAGGCCGCCAAGAAGGCCGCCCGTGCCCGTGCTGCTGAGGAGCGCAGCGCGAACCGTACGGCGCTGCTGGCCGGCGACGAGCGGGCCCTGCCCCCGCGGGACGCCGGGCCGGTCCGCAAGTACATCCGCGACTTCGTCGACGGCCGGTTCGCCGCTGCAGAACTGTTCATGCCACTGGCGATCATCGTCCTGGTCGCGGGGTTCCTGCCCTGGCAGAGCTGGGGCGTTCCGCAGGCCCAGGGCTACGTGTCGCTGATGTGGATGGCGATGACGCTGTTCATCGTTGTCGACACCACCGTGCTCCTGCTGCGCATGAACGCCAAGCTCAAGGACCAGTGGCCCTCGAAGGCCGAACGCAAGGGCGCGACCTTCTACGCGCTGATGCGGGTCCTCCAGCTGCGCAGGCTGCGGCTCCCCCCGCCACGTCTGCGCCGCAACGGGCAGCCGGTCGCTCCCAAGTAGGCACCCGACCAGCCCATGTGTGGCACGGGTCAGGCCCGTGGCCTAGGGTCCGAGTCATGGAGCATCGACACCTCGGACGCAGTGGACTTCAGGTCAGTGAGATCGCCTACGGCAACTGGCTGACGCATGCGTCACAGGTGGCCGAGGACGAGGCCACGGCCTGCGTGCACGCGGCCCTGGACGCCGGGATCACCACCTTCGACACCGCAGATGTCTACGCCCAGACCGGTGCGGAGTCCGTGCTCGGGCGGGCGCTGGTCGGCCAGCGTCGCGAGGGTCTGGAGATCATGACGAAGGTCTACTGGCCCACGGGTCCGGGCCGCAACGACCGCGGGCTGTCCCGCAAGCACATCATCGAGTCCTGCCACGGTTCGCTGCGTCGCCTGCAGACCGACCACATCGACGTCTACCAGGCGCACCGCTACGACCACCACACCCCGCTCGAGGAGACATTGCGCGCGTTCGACGACCTGGTCCGCGCGGGCAAGATCATGTACATCGGGGTCTCGGAGTGGCGGGCCGAGGAGATCCGCGCCGCGCTCAAGCTGGCCGAGCAGATGGGCCTGGATCGGATCGTGTCCAACCAGCCGCAGTACTCGATGCTCTGGCGGGTCATCGAGGCCGAGGTCGTCCCCCTGTGCCAGGAGGCCGGGATCGGCCAGGTTGTCTGGTCGCCGATGGCCCAGGGCATCCTCACGGGCAAGTACCTACCCGGCAGGCCGGTGCCCGAGGGCTCCAGGGCCGCGGATCCGACCGGCTCAGCGTTCGTGTCGCGCTGGCTGCGCGACGACGTGCTGACCCGTGTGCAGAACCTGCGCTCCCTGGCCGAGCAGGCCGGCCTGACGATGGCCCAGATGGCGGTGGCCTGGGTTCTGGGCAACCCCAACGTGTCGGCGGCGATCGTCGGGGCCTCCCGACCCGAGCAGCTGACCGATTCGGTGCAGGCCAGCGGAGTCGTCCTGGACGCCGACCTGCGCACCGCGATCGACGAGGTCCTCTCCGACTCGGTCGTGTCCGACCCGGCCCGGACCGAATCCCCGGCCCAGCGGCCCTGACCCGAGGAGGATCACCATGGGCTGGACGTGGCAGTACCAGACAGCACAGGGCGGAGCCCTTCCCGACTCCGCCGCGCAGCCGGCGGATGGGTTCCCGACGCAGGCGGACGCCGAGACCTGGGTCGGTGAGGTCTGGCGTGACCTGCTCGCCGACGGCATCGACTCGGTGACCCTGTTCGAGGACGGCCGGTTGGTCTACGGCCCGATGAGCCTGCACCCCTCGAGCTGAGCCCCCACCAGCAGGGCGGTTCGGCTACCCAGCGTGGGAGAACGTCGCTGCCCGCTCGAGCTGGTCGGACGTCGGGCGCACGCCGGTGTAGAGGGCGAACTGCTCAGCCGCCTGCAGCGCCTGCACCTGGGAACCAGTGATGACTCGCGCTCCCCGGTCGCGAGCCAGCCGGACCAGGGGGGTCTCGACCGGCATCGCAACCACCTCGAACACGGTGCTGGCGCCGTGCACGACCTCGGGCTCGACGGGAAGGCCGTCGGCGCCGGGGCCGCCGGCCATCCCCACGGGGGTCGCGTTGATGATCAGGTCCGGCCGGTCGGAACCGACCGATGGGCGCCACGGGTACCCGTACTCCTCGGCCAGCGGCTGCCCGGTGCCGGCATTGCGGGCGACCACGCACCCGTCGGTGAAGCCGGAGTCGCGCAGGGCCGCCACGACCGCGCGCGCCATCCCGCCGCTGCCGAGCACGACGAAGGTCGAGTCAACCGGAACCCCGTGGGAAGCCAGGAGACTCACGACGGCCACGTAGTCGGTGTTGAACGCACGCAGCTGGCCATCGGTGTTCACGATCGTGTTGACCGAGGAGATCGCCAGCGCCGAGTCGTCCAGCGAGTCGACGAGCCCGATCACGTCCTGCTTGTAGGGCATCGAGACCCCGGCCCCCCGGATGCCGAGCGCCCGGATTCCGCCGATCGCTGCTGACAGGTCGTCGGTCGTGAACGCCTTGTACACGTAGTCCAGTCCGAGCTCGGCGTACAGGAAGTTGTGGAACCGCGTCCCCACGTTGCTCGGTCGCCCGGCCAGCGAGATGCACAGCCGGGTGTCCTTGGTGATCGCCGTGGTCTGCATCGTCACACCTTCCATCGTGTCCCCCGAGTCGTCGGCATCCTGACAGACTCACCCGGCGAGCGCCCGGCGCTGTCCTGTGACCGGTTGTCAGCCGCGCGGGAGACAATCACCCCATGCCTGCTCCCACCCGCCCGGCCGACCCCGAGCCGACCGCGGCCCCGTTGCGGGTCCTGAGCGACGTGTTCGGCTACGACCGGTTCCGCGGCGCCCAGGCCGAGATCATCGAGCAGGTCATGACCGGGGCCGATGCCCTGGTGCTGATGCCGACCGGCGGCGGCAAGTCGCTGTGCTACCAGGTTCCCGCGATCGTCATGCCCGGTCTCGGGGTCGTCGTCTCACCCCTCATCGCGCTGATGCAGGACCAGGTCGACGCCCTGAGGCTGCTCGGCGTGCGCGCTGCCTTCCTGAACTCGAGCCTCGATGTCCAGGCCGCCGGGGACGTGATCCGGGCGATGACCACCGGCGAGCTCGACCTGCTGTACGTGGCCCCTGAGCGGCTGGTCAGCGGAGGCTTCCTGGCCCAGCTCGACCGGATCCACGCCGGGCACGGGATCGCCCTCTTCGCGATCGACGAGGCCCATTGCGTGTCGCAATGGGGGCATGACTTCCGCCCCGAGTACCTGGGCCTGTCGGTGCTCGCCGAGCGGTTCCCCGATGTCCCGCGGCTGGCCCTGACCGCAACCGCCGACCAGATCACGCGTGCCGAGATCCGCGACCGTCTGGCGCTGGGCGACGCCCCCGAGTTCATCTCGAGCTTCGACCGCCCAAACATCCGGTACACGGTGGTCGAGAAGGCGACCGCCCGCGACCAGCTCATGAGCTTCCTGGCCGGCGACTCGCCGGAGACCAGCCTGATCGGGACGTCCGGGATCGTGTACTGCTCCTCGCGCAAGAAGGTCGACCAGACCGCGGCCTGGCTCACAGACCAGGGCCTCACTGCGCTGCCCTACCACGCCGGCCTGGACGCCCCGGCCCGGCGCGCGACCCAGGACCGCTTCCAGCGCGAGGAGGGCGTCGTGGTGGTCGCCACGATCGCCTTCGGCATGGGGATCGACAAGCCCGACGTCCGGTTCGTGGCCCACCTCGACCTGCCCAAGAGCATCGAGGCCTACTACCAAGAGACCGGCCGTGCTGGTCGCGACGGCGAACCGGCCCAGGCCTGGATGGCCTACGGGCTGACCGACGTCGTCCTGCAGAGGTCGTGGATCGACTCGTCGGACGCCCCACCGGAGATCCGTCGGGTCGAGTCGGCCAAGCTCGATGCCCTGCTGGGCTACTGCGAGGCAGCCACCTGCCGACGCGTCGTGCTGCTCGACTACTTCGGCGAGCGCACCGGGCCGTGCGGCAACTGCGACACGTGCCTGGTGCCCCCGGTCCTGTGGGATGGCACGGTCGCGGCCCAGAAGTTCCTGTCCGGGGTCATCCGGACGGGGCAGCGGTTCGGCGCCGGCCACGTCATCGACCTGCTGGTCGGGCGCAGCACCGAGCGGATGACCGCCCTTGAGCACGATCAGCTCCCCACGTTCGGGGTGGGCGCGGACCTCGATGAGCAGGCGTGGCGCGGGGTGGCCCGCCAACTCGTGGCCCAGGGCCTGCTGACCGTCGACTCCTCAGCCTACGGTGCGCTGCGGGTCACGCCCGCGGCGCAGCCGGTCCTGCGCGGCGAGCTGCGCCTCGATCTGCGCCGCCCCACGCCACGGCCGGCCGGACGGGCTTCGGGCGGCCGGCGTCGTCGCGGGGGCAGCGCCCAGACAGCGGGTGCGTCCCTAGCCGGGGCCGACGCCGGCCTCTTCGAGAGCCTGCGCACTGAGCGGAAGTCCATCGCCGACGAGCAGGGCGTCCCTGCCTACGTCGTGTTCCACGACGCCACATTGCGTGAGATCGCCACCCGCCGGCCGGTGACCGTCGAGCAACTGCTCGAGGTTCCTGGGATCGGGGCCGCCAAGGCCGAGCGCTACGGCGAGCGCATCCTTGCTGTGGTGGGCCAATGGGGTGCAGAGCCGGCGTAGTCCCACCGGCATGCCCACGCACCGGCCCGCTACCGGGACGGCGACGGCCACGACTGGGACACCGTGAACTCCCGCATCCTGCGCCGCGTCGCCCGCGAGACGTCCATCGTGCTCAGCTCCACCTTCGTGGAGGGCAGCTACGTGCTCCGGCCGTGCTTCATCAACGCCCGGACCTCGACAGCCGACGTCGAGGCGTTCCTCGACAC
>JAQBEX010000130.1:0-7911 GCA_032123675.1 Actinomycetes bacterium | reverse complement strand
TCTCCCCCACGAGCACGGCATCCGCTCCTGCGTTGGCGTAGGAGATCAGGTCGTGGGGTCCGCGCACACCGCTCTCGGCCACGCGCACGATGTCGTCAGGAATGTGCGGGGCGACCCGGGCGAAGTGATCGCGATCCACCGTCAACGTCCGCAGGTCCCGGACGTTGACACCGATGATCTGGGCCCCGGCGTCCAGTGCCCGCGGCACCTCGTCGGCATCGTGGACCTCGACCAGCACCGTCAGGCCGATGGACTGGGCGCGCTCATGCAGGGACACGAGCGCGTCCTGGCTCAACGCGGCCACGATGAGCAGCACGATGTCCGCTCCCGCCGCCCGGGCCTCCCAGAGCTGGTAGCTCGACACGATGAAGTCCTTGCGCAGGACCGGCACATCGACGGCGTGGCGCACGGCGACAAGATCATCGAGCGACCCGCCGAACCGGCGGCCCTCGGTGAGGACCGAGATGGCGTGGGCCCCGCCCGCCTCGTAGTCACGGGCCAGCGCCGCCGGGTCCGCGATGTCAGCCAGCGCACCCTTGCTGGGCGAGGATCGCTTCACCTCGGCGATCACCGTGACCTCGTCTTCGTGGCGCAGTGCCGCGATGCCGTTGCGCGCCACCGATGCGTGGCCCGCCCGCTCCTTGAGGACCTCGAGGGGGGTGCGATCCATTCGCTCGGCGACATCGGCGCGCACGCCGACCAGGATGTCGTCGAGAACCGTCATGGGTGCCTCCACCTGTCCTGCGGGAATCCTGGTCAGAGCGTACGCAGTACTCCAGCGGAGCGCCGAATCGGCCCCTCGCGGACAGCCCCCGCCCAGCCTCCGGGGTTAGGCTTCCCGCATGGCCATGACGACGCTGCGCGCGGAACGCAGCCGTCGTGTCGCCGGACCGGCAGCCACGCTGGTGGGAGTCGCTGCCGCCTGGGCCGCGGTCGCCGTTCTGCGGCCCACGGACTCGGGACCCACGCCCTGCCCCTGGCGCACCCTCACCGGCCTGGACTGTCCGTTCTGCGGAGCGACCCGCGCAGCCGCCAGCCTCGCCCATGGCGATGTCACCGCCGCGCTGGACCACAACGCCTTCTTCGTCCTGCTGATCCTGCCGCTGTCCGTCCTGGCCTGGCGGGCCTGGGTCACACGCTCCTGGCGTGGCCTGCCGGCCCCGACGATCACCAACCGGGCCGTCGCGATCCTGATGGGCATCACCTTGGCCTGGTGGGTCCTGCGCCTGCTGGTCCCGTGGTTGGGGTCAGCCGCGGGCTGACACGCCCTCACCTGTCGGGTCACCACTGCCTGCCCACTGCCTCGACTGCTCGGGGAGAACCGCCCGGAAGGACGCACCACCCTCGGGGGCGACACCTGCCTGCGCGGCGCCACCCAGACGCTCAGCCAGGCGTGCCACGAGGGCAAGTCCCACACCCGAGCCGACCTTGCGGATCCCCTGGTAGCGCGCATGCAGCTCTCCGGGTTCGAAGGCGACAGCGAGATCCGACTGTGTGAGTCCCGGCCCACCATCGCGGACCTCGACGAGGAACATCCCGACCTCCGGTCCGGGACCGACCCGCAGGACCACGGGATCGCCCTCGCCCGTGACACGCAGGGCGTTCTCCATCAGGTTGTCGATGATCTGGCGGACCCGGACCGGATCGGTTCGCACAACTCGCGGCGCACGGTCGACCTCGTCGATGAACCAGACACCAGCGCGGGCCGCACGATCGGTCCAGGCCGCCACCGCGTCAGAACCAAGCGCGGCCAGGTCCACGTCCACCGGCTGGATCGCGACGTCCACGGCCCCCAACCTGGCCAGGTCGAGCAGGTCGGCCACCAGCCGGTCCAGGTGATCGGCCTCGCCGCGGACGACACCTGCCACGGAGGCGATGTCCTCCGGGGGGACCACCCCGTCGGCCAACGCCTCCGCGTAGCCCTTCACCGAGGTCAGGGGCGTGCGCAGCTCGTGGGACACGGTCAGGAAGAACTCGCGCTGCCGACCCTCGCTGTCGGCGAGCGCAGCGGCCAGCCGATTCAGCGCGATGCCGATGTCGGCCACCTCCTGGGGTCCCTCTGGATCGATCCGGACGTCACGTTGTCCCGAGGTCATCGCATTGGCCGCTGCTGCCGCCTTCGCCAGTGGCCGGGTGATGCGGCGGGCGAGCAAGTAACCCGCCAGGACGGCGACCGAAAGTCCCAGGAGCAGTCCAACCCCGAGCCGGATCAGGAAGGGTGTGCTCAGGTCGCTGGCCACCTCGGAGGGTTGGACGAGCAGGACACCGATCCCATCAGCAACCGGGCGGCCCTCCACGTAGCTGGCACCCTGCAGATCCGCACGCCGGTCGGCAACGACTCCCCCGCCAGTCACCATCAAGACGTCCGCGGACGTCAGGGGCGCCTGGACGGCGGAACTGGGCGACACGAGGTAGGCCGTGACCCGTTGTGGCGCCAGGAGAGCGTCCAGCCGCCCGCTGACCCCGCCACGCGGGCTCTGGGTGAACTCGCCGGCGTATGTGCGCTGCAGGAGCTCAGCGGTCAGGTCGGCGGTGCGCGACAGGGTCCGGCGCGCCGTGCTGTCGGCCGCTGCCCGCACCAGCGGCCATGCGACCAGTGCCGCGATGAGCACGGCGATCATCGCCACCAGGGCCATCACCACCGGCAACCGGCGCGACAGGCTGGTTCGGCTCATTCGGGCTCGGCGCTGTAGCCCACGCCGCGCACGGTCCGGATCGGGCTCGCGTCCCCCAGCTTCGCCCGCACCTGAGCCACGTGCACATCGACGGTCCGGGTCCCAGCGGCCGCGGCATATCCCCAGACCGCGGACAGGAGCTGGTCACGGGTCACGACGCGCCCGGGGCGGTCCATCAGGTAGGCCAACAGGTCGAACTCCGTGGCCGTCAGGTCGACGGGTTCGCCAGCCACCGATACCCGATGCCGCGCACGGTTCAGCGACACCTCCCCGATGGTGACCGTGCGGTCCTCATCGTCGGTCGGTGGACCCATACGACGCAGCACCGCCTTGACCCGAGCCACGACCTCGCGGGGGCTGAACGGCTTGGTGATGTAGTCATCACCGCCCATCTCGAGGCCGAGCACTCGATCGATCTCGTCATCGCGGG
Source organism: Actinomycetes bacterium (assembly GCA_032123675.1). Classification (GTDB taxonomy): domain Bacteria; phylum Actinomycetota; class Actinomycetes; order S36-B12; family CAIYMF01; genus Prado023. Next base: position 4,806 of record JAQBEX010000130.1, on the reverse strand, counting down.
CGGTGCAGAACAGGATGGGGACCGAATCCCCATCCGCCCGCAGCTGGCGGCACACCTCGGTCCCGTCCATGCCCGGCAGTCCGACATCAAGGACGATCGCCACCGGGTGCAGCCGGCGTGCTGCGGCCAGCGCCTCAGGTCCGGTGCCCACGGCGTGCACGCCGAACCCCTCGCGACGCAGGTACATCCCCAGGAGGTCAGCTATCGACTTCTCATCCTCTGCGACAAGGACGAGCCCGCGGCTCTCGGCAGTCATGGTCGACCATTCTCCCGGCAGTCGGTTCGGCGCCGCATCAGCGCAGTGTTCGGGTCCGGTCAGCCGGCGTCGGAACTCGATTCCATCCCAGCCATGACCTTCCAGACCACCATCCCGACCACGATGAGCAGGACGCCGGCCCAGAATACGATCGGCTGCGCGATGACCACGCCCACCGTGCCCACGATGAAGGCGATCATGATGATGGTGGCACCGGTCCAGTTGGCCGGCGTGCGCCCATGGTCGTCGTGCTCGGTGCTCATGAGACTCCTCGCTCGTCAGTGATGGGTCATTGTGGCATCTGCGGGGCCCGCCGGGCGCAACCCCTCGGCCATGGTGATCGCGGCGAGCACCGCAGCGGCCTTGTTCCGACACTCCTCGTGCTCGGTGGTGGGCACCGAGTCTGCGACCAGTCCGGCGCCGGCCTGCACGTGCGCCACTCCATCGCGCAGCACGGCTGTGCGAATGGCGATCGCAGCGTCGAGGTTCCCGGCAAAGTCCAGGTAGCCCACCGCCCCGCCGTAGAGACCACGGCGCGCGGGTTCGAGGTCGTCGATGATCTGCATCGCTCGCGGCTTCGGGGCGCCGGACAGGGTTCCGGCCGGGAAGGTGGCGGCGAGCAGGTCGTAGGCCGTCCGGCCCTCGGCGAGCTGCCCTGTCACGGTGGACACGATGTGCATCACGTGCGAGTACGTCTCGATCGACATGAAGTCCACGACCTCGACGCTGCCGGGGGCACACACCCGACCGAGATCGTTGCGCCCGAGGTCGACGAGCATCAGGTGCTCTGCCCGTTCCTTCTCATCGGCCAGGAGGTCCTCGGCCAGGGCTGCGTCAGCCTCGGGGGTGGCTCCACGGGGGCGCGTCCCGGCCAAGGGGTGCAGCATCGCGTGGCCGCCGGTCAGCTTGACCAGGGCCTCCGGACTCGACCCCACCACGTCGAACGCCACCTTCTCTCCGAGCTGCTCCCCCACGCCTGGCTCCGGGAAGCGGAACAGGTACATGTAGGGGCTCGGATTGTTGACGCGCAGCATCCGATAGATGTCCAGCGCGCTGGCCGACGTCGGCCGGTCGAATCGCTGGGAGAGCACGATCTGGAACGCATCCCCATCCCGGATATGCTCACGCGCCGCCTCGACGCCGGCCTCGTAGTCCGCCTGGACCGTCCGGAACTGGACCTCGGGCGTGAACTCCGGCGCCCCCAGTGTCATGGCCGTGGCCGGGCTCGGCTGGGCCAGCGCCTCCTCCATGTCGTCCAGGCGCGAGACCGCCCCGGACCACGCCTCAGCCACCCGCTCGTCCGTCGCGTCGTAGTTGACCGCGTTGGCGATCAGCAGGACCGTGCCGTCCCAGTGGTCCAGGACCGCGAGGTCGACGGCGAGCAGCATGGCGATCTCCGGCAGGCCCAGTTCGTCGGGGTTGGAATCCGGCAGCCGCTCCCAACGGCGGACCGCGTCGTACCCGAGCATCCCGACCAGGCCCCCGGTCAAGGGCGGGAGGTCGCCGTCGGCCAACGGTTCGGTGTGCAGGGCGGCCAGGGTGTCGCGCAGGGCGTGCAGGGGGTCGCCGGACATCGGGACACCCAGGGGTGCACGGCCCCGCCACACCGCCTGCCCGTCCACCTCGGAGAGCATGGCAGCCGCCTGGACACCGATGAATGAGTAGCGCGACCAGACCCGCCCGTGCTCAGCAGATTCCAGCAGGAAGGTTCCCGGGCGCTCACCGGCCAACTTCCGGTACAGGCCGACCGGGGTGTCCCCATCAGCCAGCAGGCGCCGGACCACCGGGATCACGCGCCGCGTTCGAGCAAGTTCGCGGAAGAGGTCGAGGTCAGGTGCAGCGGTCTTCACGCGACCTCCAGGGTGTCGAAGCAGGACTCCAGCCCGGTGTGGCACGCGGGCCCCGCGGGACGGACCGACAGCAGGACGGCATCACCGTCACAGTCGAGCTGGACCCCGACCACCTCCTGGGTGTTGCCAGACGTGGCGCCCTTGATCCAGAGCTCCTGGCGGGACCGCGAGTAGTAGGTGGCACGCCGGCTCGTCAGGGTCAGCTTCAGCGCTTGGGCATCCATCCACGCCACCATCAGGACCCGGCCGCTGCGCGCATCCTGGGCCACGGCCGTGATCAGGGGCCGACCGTCCGGAGCGGCGCCGGCAGCCCGCAATCGCCGTGCCAGGGCAGGGTCGAGGTCGCTGTCCAGGAAGTCCACGTCGCCATTCTGGCCCACGATGGGCACGCCCGGAGTCACCGCACGCCGACGCGACTCAGAGCCGGACGGTGTGCCCGGCCTCGGCAAGCGCCAACTTGACCTCCGCAATGCCCAGGTCACCGAAGTGGAACACGCTCGCGGCCAGCACCGCGTCCGCACCGGCGTCGACGGCTGGCGCGAAGTCAGCAAGCGCGCCAGCCCCACCGCTGGCGATGACCGGCACGCGCACCTCGGCGCGGACCAGCCGGATCAGCTCGAGGTCATAGCCCGCCCTGGTGCCATCAGCATCCATCGAGTTGAGCAGGATCTCCCCGGCGCCCAGAGCCGTGGCCCGGACCGCCCACGCGATGGCGTCGATCCCGGTGGAGCGTCGGCCGCCGTGCGTCGTGACCTCGAAGCCGGACTCGGTCCGCTCGTCCGGCGCGGAGGTTCCAGGACCACACCGTCGGGCATCGACGGACAGCACCACGCACTGCGCCCCGAAGCGGTCCGCCGCCTCGGCGATCAGCTCCGGACGGGCAAGCGCCGCGGTGTTGACCCCGCACTTGTCGGCACCGGCGCGAAGCAGCGAGTCGAAGTCGTCGACGGTGCGCACGCCGCCGCCGACAGTGAGCGGGATGAAGACCTGCTCGGCAGTCCGGCGCACGACCTCGTAGGTGGTCTCGCGGTCACCCGACGATGCGGTGATGTCCAGGAAGGTGAGCTCGTCGGCCCCGGCCGCCCCATAGGCACGGGCCAGCGCAACGGGATCACCGGCGTCACGGAGGTCGACGAAGTTCACGCCCTTGACTACCCTGCCGGCGTCGACGTCCAGGCAGGGGATCACTCGGACGGCCACGGGCATGCGGCCAGACTATCGGCCTGCGACAGCGCCCCGGAAAGGCTGTAGCCCCCGACACGATCGACGGGGGCTACAGCGGGTCTGCCGGGTCAGCTGGCGATCAGCTTCGCCTTGGCGGCCTCGAACTCGGCGTCCGACAGGACGCCTGCTGCCTTGAGATCGGCCAGCTTTGTCAGCTCGGCGACAAGGTCGACCGTGGGTGCAGGTGCAGGTGCAGGTGCAGGTGCCGGAGCAGCGTACTGCTGCGGCGGCGGCGCGTACTGCTGCTGGGCGTACTGCTGCTGCTGGTAGGCCTGGGCCTGGGCGGCCTGCTGGTCCTTGGCAGCCCACTTCTGCTGCTGGCGGTGGTTCACCGCACCGGCAGTGCCCACGACGGCGGATGTGCGGGCAACCCCGCGAACGAGTCCTGGCATGTCATCTTCCTCTCAATCTTCTTCGGCGGAGTCGAGTTCCTCGAGGGCCTCGTAGAGATCGCTGACCCCGACCCTGTTGAAGGCGACGACCTCGCCGCCGGCCTCACGCATGGCGGCCGCGAACGGACCGGCCCACGTGTTCTCGTAGACGATGATGGCAGCGGCTGACCCCGGCGCCAGAATGGCGCCGACCTCGTCGTAGTCGTCCTGACCCAGCACGTCGGAACTCCAGCCGGTGACGAGTTCCCACTCGCCTCCGCCTTCGCCGCCCAGATCCTCCACGGACAGGCTCACCCACGTGCCATCATCGTTGGCCTTGATGACCACCGCGTCCAGGACGCGGATGGTCCCGTTGGCCACGAGGTCCAGGAGGATGGGCAGCCCCGTGCCGTTGAACTTCGCGTCGGCAAACTCGATGACGACGTAGTCGACCGGCCCCAACGGGGCGGTGTCGACCACGTCGACCTGATCTTCAGTCACAGTGTGAATCCTTTCGTGTCAGTCCGGGACGGTCCCGAACATCGCTCCAACGTCCGACTTGGGTCCAACTCTGGAGAACGCATCGCTCAGTCTGTCCCAGACGAGCCCGACGCGCCCTCCCGGCAGCCTCCAGCTCGCCTACCGCCTCCGCCCACCGCGCAGCAGCCGACCGAGGTAGAGCACGACGAGCACCGCCCCGAGGGCCAGCGACGCGAAGAACCCCACCGTTCCGTAGCGCTCCATCGACGTGCCGGCGAAGGCCGTCGCAGCGATGGCCGAACCGATGATGCCGCCACAGACCAGCAGGGCGATCATCACCATGCTCGTGATCGAACGGATCTCGTCCATCTGCGCGTTGAGCTGGGTTGTGTCCACGACCACGGTCAGCTTGCCCTTCTTGAACTGCTCGTTCCAGCCGACCAGGCTCTTGACGTACTCCGGTGCAGCATGAACGGCACGCATGGCCGCCTGCTTGGCCTCCTTGGCCACCATCTCCTTGACCATGACCTCCGTCGAAGGGGCCTGGGCCTGCTCCAGTGCCAGCTCCAGGGCCGTGACGCTGAAGGTCTTGCCCGGCGGGGCCAGCGGTGCGAAGAACGCTGAG
>JAQBEX010000129.1:0-26885 GCA_032123675.1 Actinomycetes bacterium | reverse complement strand
CGGCGAGTTCGAACGCGGACTGCGTCTTATTGGCAGTTATTGGTTTCCGTGGGCAGGTTTACGAGATCAGTCACGGCTTCTCGGCACGCTTCACCCGGTCAGACATCGCAACGTCGAAACCGGTCGGCCCCCTGTTGAGTTGTGCCTCCAGTGTACGCATGGAAACCGACACGTCGCCCCCGTCGCCCTCGGCACGGCACGGCACGGCACGGCGATCAGCACGGTCGATCAGTCGGTCATCCCCTTGCGGCGGCGGCCCGGCGCCCGCTGGGTCTCCCGGGTGGCGTCCCGCTCGGCCAGCGTCTGCCGCTTGTCGTACGACTTCTTGCCGCGGGCCAGGGCGATCTCCACCTTGGCGTACCCATCCTTGAAGTACAGCGAGAGCGGGACAAGCGTGTACCCGCTCTCCTTCAGCTTGCGTTCCAGCCGCTCGAGCTCGGCCCGCTTCATGAGCAGCTTGCGGACCCGCCGGGGGGAGTGGTTCGTCCACGTTCCATGTGTGTACGGCGGGATGTGCAGGGAGTGCAGGAACAGCTCGCCGTCGCTGAACTGCCCGAACGCGTCGACGATGCTGGCGCGCCCGGCGCGCAACGACTTGACCTCAGTGCCAACCAGCACGATCCCGGCCTCGTAGGTCGCGTCGATGTGGTAGTCGTGGCGAGCCTTCTTGTTCTGAGCGACGAGCTGCCGCCCCTGCTCGCGCGACATCAGCAGCGGACCGCGACCTTGTCGCCGCCGAACCAGCCGAGCGGGTTGTAGGGCGTCCCCCCGACGTGGATCTCGAAGTGCAGATGTGGGCCGGTCGAGAAACCTGTGCTGCCGACGTATCCGATCACGTCACCCTTGCGCACCCTCTCGCCCTCACTGGCTCCGAACCGCGACTGGTGGGCGTACATGGAATACACGCCGTTTCCGTGCGAGATCAGCGTGTGATTGCCGTACGGGCCGCCGGTGGAATTCGCCACCACGACCCCGGCCGCGGTGGCCCTGATGGGCGTACCGCTCGGCGCGCCCATGTCGACCCCGGTGTGGCACGACCGGTAGCCGTAGACCGGGTGGACACGTGGTCCGACGCCCTGGCCGACCCGGGTGTTCGCTATCGGCCAGATGAAGCCCTTGGAGTTGGTGGGTACGTACCCCAGCGCCCCGCCCGAGGCGAGGCTGGCCGCCTCAGCCGCAGCCTGTTGGGCGAGAACGGCTGCGATCTTCTGCTGCTCGGCCTGATAGGACTTGTACTGGTTGAGCACCTTCGCCCGCTGCGCGGAGGCGACATCAAGAGCGGTGGCCTTCTGAGCGACGAGCAGATCGACCTTGAGCTTCGCGGCCGCCGCGCTGTCCCGGGAGATCCTCGCCTTGCTCAGGGCGATAGCGGCCAGCTGACGCTTCTCGTCGACCTGCTGGCGCAGGAGCTCGAGCCTGGCCTCCTTGAGCGCCAGTTCAGCGCGAACCTCAGCCATCTGCGCGAGGGTCAAGTTGTTCACGCGGGACACGGCATCGATCGCCGCGGCGCGGTCGGCCAGTTCGTTCGGGGTCTCTGCGGTGACCAACAGGTCGAAATCCGCGAAGGCGCCGTTCTGGTAGACCTCGCGGGCCATGTTGCCCACGCGACTCTGGAGGTCCTGGATCTGGAACTCGACCTCAGCATGCTCCTGCTCCGCGCGAATGGCCGCGGCAGTCGCCTGCTCCAACTCGGCCTGAGCAGCCATGTCGGCTTCCTCAGCAGCCGCCGCCTCGGCGCGCGCGGCGGTCAACTCACGGCGCGCTGCAGGCAGAAGGTTGCGAACCTCCTGCAGATCACCGATCGCCTGCTCAACCTTGGCGTTGGCCGCACGCAGGTCATCACCAGACGCGGCAACTGCGGCGTCGATCTTCTTCTTGTCCTCGTCCGTGTCGGCGACCGCGGCGCTGATGGCGGACACGGAGAGCGTGAAGGCGAGCGCCGAGGCAACCACGGCTGCCCGCAATGTCCCCATTCGTCCACCCCCTCATGACCCATGGCGTCCACGGCCGTGGACGTATCTCCAAGCGTACCGCGACAACGCGGTCTGTCCATGTCATCGACCCGAATGGACCAGCCCTGCGCCTGGCTCGCGGTCCATGTCGTGCGCTCAGACGCGCAGGTACCGGCGCAGCGTCACCAGAGCGGCCACGGACGCCAGCGTCACACCGGTGATGAACACGACGATCGACACCTGGCCCCAGACGTCCCACCCGACGAAGTTCGTGAACTGGAAGCTCGGTGTGAGCACGCCATCGACGAGGACGGCCTTGAGCATCGCCAGCAGCCCGATCGCGACGAGCGCCCCGACGGTGGCGGCGAGTGCGGCCTCGAGCAGGAACGGCAGCTGGATGTAGAAGTTCGACGCCCCGACCAGCCGCATGATCCCGGTCTCGCGCCGGCGGCTGAAGGCTGCCACCCGGATCGTGTTCGCCACCAGCAGGACAGTGGCGAGCAGCATCATCCCAGCAATCACCAGTGCGCCGGTCTGGAACCCGTTGAGGATCGCGAACAGCGTGTCGAGGACCCGACGCTGGTCGTTCACGGAGTCGATCCCGGGTCGACCGATGAAGGCGCTGGCAACGACGTCGTACTTCGTCGGGTCCGAGAGCTTCACCCGGAAGGACTCCGGCATCTGATCGGGAGTGATGTTGGACAGGATCGGTGCACCCTTGAACTGCTCGGAGAACCGCTCGAAAGCCTCGGCGGAGGACTCGTAGTAGACCTCCTCGACCAACGGCTCGAGCGATTCGAGGTCTCCTCGGATCTCCTCGCGTTGCGCCTGGGTGACTGACCCCTCCGTGCAGGAGATCACCTCAGAGGTCGACCCGCACAAGTAGATCGAGACCTGAACCTTGTCGTACCAGTAGTCCTTCATGAGGTCGACCTGCGAGCGGACCATCAGGCCCGCACCGAACAGTGCCAGCGACACGGCCACCGTGATGACCACGGCGATGGTCATCGTGAGGTTCCGACGAATCCCGGTGAAGACCTCACCCATGACGAACTTCACGCGCATGGCTGGCCCCTCATCGGGTGACCCCGTAGACGCCACGCGACTGGTCCCGCACCACGTGGCCGTTGTCGAGCTCGACGACGCGCTTGCGCATCTGGTCGACCACGGCGGCGTCGTGGGTGGCCATCACAACGGTGGTACCGGTCCTGTTGATCCGGTCCAGCAGCCTCATGATTCCCACGCTGGTGGCCGGGTCGAGGTTGCCGGTCGGCTCATCAGCGATCAGGATCATCGGCCGGTTGACGAATGCGCGGGCGACAGCCACGCGCTGCTGCTCACCACCGGACAGCTCGTCGGGGAACCGGGACTCCTTGCCCGCCAGCCCGACGAGGTCGATGACCTCGGGGACCACCTTGCGGATGTGCGCGCTGGGCCGCCCGATGACCTGCAGGGCGAAGGAGACGTTCTGGTAGACGGTCTTGTTGGGCAGCAGCCGGAAGTCCTGGAACACCGCGCCGATCTGCCGACGAAGGTGCGGGACCTTCCAGTTCGGCATCCGACCCAGGTCCTTGCCGGCAACGAACACACTGCCCGTGGTGGGCCGGTCCTCACGCAGGACCAGTCGCAGGAACGTCGACTTGCCCGACCCGGATGCGCCGACGAGGAAGGCGAACTCCCCCTTGGCCACCTCCAGGCTCACATCCTCGAGCGCGGGGCGCGTCTGCGTGGGGTAGTGCTTGGTGACGTTCGTAAAGCGGATCACGCATCGCTCCCCACCGACGGATGGCCGGTCGACTTCTGCGACCGCGCTGCCAGTTTACGGCCGGTGGCGAACCTTGTGGCGCATCCCCCTCGGGTCGACGCTGGCGGGTCCCAGGGCTCGGTGTCCCACCCTTGGCCGGACCGACTCAGCGAACCGGCCGGACCCCGGGTCAGCTGGCCCCGCCCTGGCGCCGCCATCGGATACCGGACTCGATGAAGTCATCGATGTCGCCATCGAGGACGCCGCTCGTGTTGCCTGTCTCGTACTCGGTGCGCAGGTCCTTGACCATCTGGTACGGGTGCAGGACATAGGAGCGCATCTGGTTGCCCCACGAGCCCGAGGTGTCGGTCTTGAGCGCGTCCATCGCGGCGCGCTCCTCGACCCGACGGCGCTCCAGCAGCCGCGCCTCGAGGACGCGCAACGCAGCGGCACGGTTCTGGATCTGGGACTTCTCGTTCTGGCACGACACGACGATCCCCGTGGGGATGTGGGTGATCCGCACGGCCGAGTCAGTGGTGTTCACGCTCTGCCCACCGGGTCCCGACGAGCGGAAGACATCAACGCGGATCTCATTCTCCGGGATGTCCATGTGGTCGGTCTGCTCGGTGACCGGCAGCACTTCGACGGCCGCGAACGAGGTCTGCCGGCGGCCCTGGTTGTCGAACGGCGAGATCCGCACCAGCCGGTGGGTGCCCTGCTCCACCGACAGGGTGCCGTACGCGTAGGGCGCCTTGACGGCGAACGTCGCCGACTTGATCCCGGCCTCCTCTGCGTAGGAGATGTCATAGACCTCCACCGGCCAGTCGTGCCGCTCGCAGTACCGGGTGTACATGCGCAGCAGCATCTCCGCCCAGTCGGCTGCATCCACCCCGCCGGCCTCTGAGCGGATGGTCACCAGGGCCTCGCGGAGGTCGTACTCGCCGGCGAGCAGCGTGCGCACCTCGAGCTCGGCGATCGACTTCTGCAGGCCGGCGAGCTCCTCCTCCGCCTCGGCCAGGGAGTCCGCGTCATCCTCGGTCTCTGCGAGCTCCACGAGGATCGGAAGGTCGTCGAGGCGCTGGCGCAGCTGGCTCACGCGGCGCAGGTCACCCTGCACGAGGGACAGCCGGGAGGTGACCTTCTGCGCCGAGGCGGGGTCGTCCCACAGGTCGGGGGCTGAGGCCTGCGCCTCGAGTTCAACCACCTCGGTGCGCATCGCCGGGAGGTCCAGCACCTTCTCGATGCTGGACAAGGTTGTCTCCAGTTCAGCCAGAGCCACGGAGTAGTCGATCGCCATGATCGACTAGCCTACCGGCGCCCCGCCCCTGCCCACGCCGCAGAGACCGATGACCCGCGCCGGCGAGGGGTCGCCGGGGTCAGCCACCCTGGGTCGACAGCGTGCGGATCACGCGCAGAGCCACCGACAGCGTGGCCAGGTCGAACTCCTCCAGTGCCCCGATCTCGGTCAATGTGGCCCGCGCACGACCGAGCCCCTCGGCGTACCGCTCCTCCCAGCTGATCACACGATCAACGGGCTCGCCGCCCTCGGGTGTGGCGCGCACCACCTTGGCTGTGAGCGACGCCAGCGCACCGTACAGGTCGCTACGCAGGGCCGAGCGGGCCAGCGACGACCACCGGTCGCGCCGCGGCAGGCCGGTGATCCGGCCGAGGAACCGATCCACCTCGTACCGCTCGGAGATGGTGAAGTACAGCGCCGCCACGGTGGTCGGGTCCTCACCCGTGCGCCGGGACACCTCGACGATGTCCAAGAGGGAGAAGACATCGAGGAGCGCAGCCACCTCGATGGCCAGGTCAACCGGGGCGCGGGCCGTGACGAAGTCGTCGATGCGGCGGTCGAGGCGCTCGTGCTCAACGCCGATCAGGTCCATCGGGATCTCCCCCGACAGTTCGACCACCGCTGACCGGAACCGTTCGATCTCCGCGGGCACGTCCAAGGTGCCGCCGCGGGTCTGCAGCAGCCACCGGGTCGACCGGTCCAGGAGTCGCTGGACCTCGGCGCGCAGGGCGTTGAGCGCCTGCGCGGGGGCGATCCCACCCTGGGCGTCGATCCGCGCCCACAGGTCGTACAGGCCGAACACTCCACAGCTGACCGCGAATGCGCGGGCGATCTCCGCCGGACCTGCACCGGACTCCTCCGCGGCTCGCATGGCGTAGGTCACCCCACCCCGATTGACCATCTCGTTGACCAGGCTGGTGGCGATGATCTCCCGACGCAGGGGATGACCGTCGAGGTGCTCCCCGAAACGTGCCGACAGGACCTCGGGGAAGTATCGCTCCAGCCACGGGGCGGTGAACCCCTCGTCGGGCAGCGTTGAGGCCAGCAAGCCGGCCTTGAGGTCGAGCTTCGTGTAGGCGATCAGCACCGCCAGCTCGGGATTGGTCAGCTTCCCGCCCTCAGAGGCCAGGGCCGCCAGCCCCGCGTCGCTGGGCAGGAACTCCAGCTCTCGATCGAGCCCGGCCGTGCGCTCCAGGCTGCGGATCAACCGACCGATGGCGGGGATCATTGCGGCGCCGTGATGGGCCTCGAAGGTGAGCAGCACGTTCTGGTCGACGTTGTGCTTGAGCACCATCGCCGCCACGTCATCAGTCATCGACCGGAGCAGCGGGTCGCGCTCCTCGGGCTGGAGATCGCCGGCGGCCACCACCCGATCGAGCAGGATCTTGATGTTGACCTCGTGGTCGGAGGTGTCCACGCCGGCCGAGTTGTCGATGGCATCGGTGTTGACCGCGACCCCTGCCCGGGCCGCCTCGATCCGACCCAGCTGGGTGAGCCCGAGGTTGCCGCCCTCCCCGACGACCCGGGCGCGCAGGTCGGCACCGTTGACACGGATCGCGTCATTGGCCCGGTCGCCCACATCGTTGTTGGACTCCGTCGAGGCCTTGACGTAGGTGCCGATCCCACCGTTCCACAGCAGGTCCACCGGCGCGCTGAGGATCGCTCGCAGGACGTCATTGGGCGGCAACGCCCTCGGCCCGCCGGCCAGGCCCAGCGCCGCGGCCGCCGCCGAACTGATCGGGATCGACTTCGCCGTGCGCCGGAAGACACCTCCCCCCGTGGAGATCAGGTTCGCCGAGTAGTCGCCCCACGAGGAGCGGGGCAGGTCGAACAGCCGCTGTCGCTCGGCGCGGGACACCGCCGGGTCGGGGTCGGGATCCAGGAAGATGTGTCGGTGGTCGAAGGCCGCCACGAGCCGCAGGTTCTCCGAGAGCAGCATCCCGTTGCCGAAGACGTCGCCGCTCATGTCGCCGACGCCGACGGCCGTGAAGGTCTCGGTGTCGATATCGGGACCAACGACGCGGAAGTGCGCCTTGACCGACTCCCACGCACCGCGCGCGGTGATGCCCATGGCCTTGTGGTCATAACCCGCAGAGCCGCCCGACGCGAACGCGTCCCCCAGCCAGAAGCCGTACTCGGCGGCCACCGCATTGGCGATGTCGGAGAACGTCGCGGTCCCCTTGTCGGCGGCGACGACCAGGTACGGATCGTCACCGTCGTGGCGGACGACCCGCTCGGGGGGCACGACCTCGGTGCCGACCCGGTTGTCAGTGATGTCGAGCAGCGAACCGATGAAGATCCTGTAGGCCGCGATGCCCTCGGCGATCCAGGCGTCCCGGTCGACGCCGGGATCGGGCAGCCGCTTGGCGAAGAAGCCGCCCTTGGCCCCGACCGGGACGATGACGGCGTTCTTCACTGCCTGGGCCTTCACCAGCCCGAGGATCTCCGTGCGGAAGTCCTCGCGGCGGTCGGACCAGCGAAGCCCGCCGCGCGCCACCTCGCCGAAGCGCAGATGCACCCCCTCGACCCGTGGCGAACTGACCCACACCTCGAACTTCGGTCGTGGCTCGGGCAGCTCCCTGAGGTGGGCCGGCTCCAGCTTGAGGGCCAGCGCAGGCCGGTCGGGCTGGAAGTGGTTGGTGCGCAGCGTGGCGGAGATGAGGTCGAGGAAGGACCTCAGGATGCGGTCCTGGTCGAGGCTCGCCACGTCATCGAGGGCCCGGATGATCTGGGTGCTCAACTCCTCGGAGCGGGCCTCGCGGTCAGCGACCATGTCGGGGGCGAACCGGGCATAGAACAACTGCACGAGCAGGCTGGCAATCCTGGGGTTGGCCAGCATCGCGCTCTCGATGTACTCCTGGCTGAACGTGGACCCGGTCTGGCGCAGGTAGCGGGAGTAGGCACGCAGCACCGAGATCCGCCGCCACTCCAGGCCGGCCTCGGTGACCAGCGCGTTGAAGCCGTCGTGCTCGGCATAGCCGTCCCAGCAGGCAAGGAAGGCCTGCTCCCACATGCGGCGGACCCCGCCGAGCCGCGCGGCCCCCACCGAGTACAGGCCGAAGTCGAAGATGAACGCCGCCCCCGGCGTCCCGTCCGGGTCCGCCCGCGTCAACCGCAGCGGCTGCTCGCTGACCACCAGGACCCCGAGGCTGGACAGCACCGGCAGCACCTCGGCCAAGGAGATGTCCGACAGTGAGTACAGCTTGAGCCGGGCATTGGCCTGCTCCCCGCTGCCCGCCACCGCCGGTTGCAGGGAGACCCGCAGCGGCGCCTGCTCGGACAGCTTCTCGATCTCCGCGATATCGGCCACTGCCTCGTTGGCGGAGGTGATCGCACGGTAGGCCTGGGGGAACCCCTCCGGATAGCGGATGAGCAGTGCGTGCGCGGCGGCCTCCGACGTGGCCGCGACGAGGGCGAGGGACAACTCGTCGTCCCAGGACAGCACCGCGTTGGCGATCTGGGCCTCGAGGGCGTCGACATCCACCTGTGGCACGGACTGGCCGCGGGCCATCCTGACCACGATGTGCAGCCGTGCCAGCACGGATTCGGTCACCCGGGTGGTGTAGTCGACCGTCGCCCCGCCCACGGCCTCCATGAGGATCGCCTGGATCGCCAGCCGAACATCGGTGGTGTACCGATCTCGGGGCAGGTACACCAGGCAGGACAGGAACCGCTCGTAGGTGTCGCGCCGGACGAACAACCGGGTCGCCCGGCGCTCCTTGAGGTTGAGCGCCGCCTCGGCCAGGGTCGCCAACTCGTCGGTGTCGATGGCGAACAACTCGTCGCGCGGGAACGTCTCAAGGAAGGCCATGAGGTCACGCCCGCCGTGCGACCCCCTGCTGAAGCCCAGGATCTGCCGGACCCGGCGCACCTTGCGGTTGATGACAGGGATCCCCTCAACGCTCTGCGTGTAGGCCGACGCCGACAGCAGGCCGATGAAGCGGTGCTCACCCACGACCGCACCGAAGCGGTCGAACATCTTCACGCCCACGTAGTCGAGGTAGACCCGGCGGTGCACGGTCGAGCGGCTGTTGGCCTTGGTGGCGATCAGCAAGCGGGGCTCAAGCGCCTTCTGCCGCACTGCGGGCGGCAGGTCGGAGAAGGACACGGAGTCCAGTCGCTCGGAGCGCAGCAGGCCCAACCCGCTGCCGGCCTCCTCGACGAGGGTCAGCTCGGCCGGACCACGGTCCTGCCCGGTCAGCCGGTACTCGCGGTAGCCGAGGAAGGTGAAGTGATCGTTGGCCAGCCAGTTGAGCAGGTCGATGGCCTCCTCGACCTGGTCCGGGCCGACGCCCCGGGGCGGCTCGGCGACCAGCTCCGCTGCCAGGCCGCGGGCTGCTGCGACCATCCGGGGCCAGTCGTGAACCGCCCGACGCACGTCACTGAGGATCCGCTGCAGGTTCTCCTCGATGGCGGCCAGGGCCGCCTCGTCCGGCTGCCAGGCGACCTCGATGTGCATCCACGACTCGTTGCCGGAGATCCGGCCCGCACCCGGCAGAGCAGCGCGTGCGGAATCGAGCCCAGTACCCGGCGGATCGGCCTGCAGCAGCCTGCCCGTCTCGTCTCGCGACACCGCCACGATCGGATGGACCACGAGATGGATGCCGACCCCCAGGCGGTTGAGTTCAGCGCTGACGGAATCGACGAGGAACGGCATGTCGTCGGTCACGATGCAGACCACGGTGCGTCCGCAGGTCCACCCGTTCGCGGCGACAGTCGGGTTGACGACCCGGACGACTGCCTCCTCCGGGGCACGCCTGCGCGCAGTGTCGATGGCGTGCGTGACCGCACCGACCACTGCCTCGGGGCCCCGACCAGCGAGGTCGTTGGGATCGACATACCGGTAGAAGTGCCCAGCGAGCCGTTCGTCCTGAGCTGACGACCAGCTGTACCACTCGGCGAACCCCACGCCCACGGCAGGCTCCTCACCCGATCACGGCAACTACCAGCCTCGCACGCGGGCGCCCCGCGGGTCGACCGGAGCAACCATCGGCTGACCTGAAAGACCATGTCCGAGCGGACTGGGGGCCTATAGTCCTCCTAGCCCGGCCCATCCCACTGCCCTCAGGCTGGGCTGCCGATCGAGGAGCACCCATGGCCAAGAGGTTCGCCGGTGAGATCCACTTCGCCCAGGCGCCTGACGTCGTCTTCGCAGCTCAGTCCGACCCGCACTACGTGATCTGGAAGCACGAGCACATGGCAGCCTTCGATGTGAGTGCCGAGGCCAGCGAGGATGGCGAGCACGTCGTGATCAGCTCGACCAGGAAGCTCCCGGCCGAGATCCCGTCCGCCGCCCGCAGGTTCGTCGGTGACTCGATCACAGTCGAGGAGGTGCACACGTGGTCCTACCCGGAGACCGACGGAACGCGGCACGGCACCGTCGCCGCCTCGTTCGGTGGGGCGCCGATGGAGGTCTACGGCACCATCGATCTCCGCCCGGATGGGGACGGCTCGGTGGTCAAGGTCGTGATCCACGCCAAGGCGCACGTGCCGCTGGTCGGCGGCAAGCTGGAGAACGTGGTCGGCGAGCAGTTCATGCGCGCCCTGCGCAAGGAGGGCCAGATCGCCCCCCGGTGGTTCACTGAGTAGCAGCCCGCCAACCACCCACGGGTATCCGGTTGAGCAGGCTTCACCTCGGCCGAGGCGGGTAGCCTCCCCCCATGGCCGTTTCAGATTCACTCAGCGTCACCGTCAATGCCCCCCTCACTGAGGTGCTGGCCTTCCTGCGGGATATCGACAATCAGAAGAACTGGTTCCCCGGCAACGAGGAATCGCAGGTTCTGGAGCGTGACGATGCGGGCCTGTGCACCAAGGCCCGGCTCGTCAACGACGTGAAGGTCGCCAAGGACGACTTCGAGTTGGACTACACGAACAACGACACCGGCTTCACGTGGGAGCTCATGACTCCCACGAAGGTGCAGAAGATCCAGAAGGGCTCCTGGTCGCTGGCCGACAAGGGTGGCAAGACCGAGGCGACGATGTCGCTGACGATCGACACGGCATTGCCCCTGCCCGGCTTCGTCCAGAAGAAGACGCTCAAGGACACGCTCAAGGGCGCCACCTCGGCGCTGGCCAAGCAGTTCTGACGCAGGTCGCTGGCCGCCTCAGCGGTCCTCGAGAAGCCCCGGGATCTCCTGGACGCCGTACCAGGCGAGGTCGGTGGTGAGCACAGCCGCAGCGTCCATGCGCCGGATCGGCCCAGCCACCGTGACCCATCCGTCGGCTGGCGTCTCCTCGGGCACCTCGATGTCAGCGGCGAGCACCACCCCACCGCCGAGGTCAGCCAGCGACTCGGCTGCGGCCAGCTGGGCCTCGAACTCCCACTCCTCCTCGCCGACCTCGGGCGCTCCAGCACGCCAGGACGGGTCCACGCCGCAGGCGCGCACCGGGCCGTCGAGCTCATCGCTGTCGAGGAGCTCCTGGAGCTGCGGCCACCCCATGGGGATGTAGAGGCGCATCAGCCGACCGAGGCGAGGTGGTCGGGACCCATATGGTCCGGGTCCCGCAGCGCCTCGATGGAGGTGCGCACTGACGTCTCCAGCACGTGGATGCGCTTCTCGAAGTCCATCAGGTTGCCTCCGATGGCCGCAAGGTCCTCGGCGCCGGGCCCCAGCACCGTCACGTCCGAGCCACTTGCCCGGACCTTCTCGACCTCGCTGAGGCAGCGCTTCGTGACCTGCACGCGCCAGGTTCGCTCCAGGCGGGCGAGGAGGTGGTCGGGGCGGTCCATGTGGAAGCTGACCATCGGGGCGATGACGTACACCTCGTCCAGGCCCATGTCGGCCAGGAGGTCCACGGAGGTCGCCGACCACGCCCCACCGTCGACGTACCTGCGCCCGCCGATCTCCACCGGTGAGTACCAGGCCGGGATCGAGCACGAGGCCTGCACGGCCAGGGACAGCGGGGCCGGCGGGGCGGTCGGCTGGCCGAAGACCACCCGGGTTCCGCTCGCGTAGTCCATGGTCACGATCCACACGTTCTCGTGTGGGGACCACTCGCCGATCGGGGTGAACCCCTCCACCAGGTGGGCCACCCGGTCGAGGGTCTTGGAGCCGGTCGGCAGGAACGCCGAGAGGAAGGCCGTCGGTGGCATGCGGCGCATCCGGAACCTGTTGAGACCGGTGCGCATCAGGGCCCGGGATCCGGGCTCCAGCTTGGGGCGCCCAGGGCGCGATCCGCCGGTGACCGCTTCGATGTCCCAGCTGAAGCCGGCGATCGGGCCGGTCTGGACCTTCTCGCCACGCTCCTGGGCTGCCAGCTCCTCGACAGTGGCGCCGGCACCGAGCAGCGCGGCAAGGACGGACCCGGCCGAGGTGCCGACGATGATGTCGGCGTCCCGGGGCTCGAAGCCGTGGACCTGCTTGAGCGCCGACAGGGCGCCCACCGCCCACGCCCCGCCGAGGACGCCACCACCTCCGAGGACAAGGCCCCGACGGATGGACCGTTCGGCCGAGCTCACCGGAGGCCACCTCCTGGCAGGGAACATCGCCCCGCACCGGGCCGGCACAGGGCACACAACGTTTTCAGACTACGCCTTGCTACGCAACCGAGTCGCGTCGGGCGCGCGATCGCCTATGCGGTGGGCTTTTTCGTCCGTCGCGGCTTTCCGCCAGCGGTCACGGTGGCGAGCATCTCGTCGATGGCGTCGTCGATGCACTGGGCGAGGACCTCGACGTCGGGCATCGCCTCCCGGTCGGCGTTGAGCCCGAAGAAGACCCCACCGTCATAGGAGGTCAGGCCGATCGACACCGCCTGGCCCCGGGCCAGCGGGACCACCGGGTAGGCGGCCAGCATCAGGGCGCCGCCGGCGTAGAGGGGGAACTGCGGGCCGGGCACGTTGGTGATCACGACGTTGTACACCCGGCGCGATAGCCCGGAGACAACGCGGGCCCCGAGCGAGTGCACCGTGGGCGGGGTGAACGAGGCCACCCCCACCAGCGCGGTCGCGCCGAGCATCTGGCCGGTCTCCTTGAGCATGTCCATCTCGAAGCGGATGCGCTGCAGCCGGATCACGGGATCGGGCTCGCCGACGGGCAGGTCGCACAGGAACGCCGCGATCTGGTTCCCGCTGGCATCCCCCGGGGTGCGCACGCTCACCGGGACCATCGCCCGGATCGAGCTGCGCGGGGTGACGGGTTCTCCGCGGGTCATCATCCAGGACCTCAAGGCCCCGGCCAGGATCGTGAGCACGATGTCGTTGATGGTGCCGCCATGGGCCCGCTTGATCGTCTTGAGCTTCTCCAGGTCGGTCTCAGTGGTGGCGTAGCGCCGGGCGCCGCCGATCGGTGCGTTCAGGGGGCTGGAGCTCGCCGGCCGGGCCATCGTCCGGACTGCCGAGGCCAGCCCGACGGCACCGCGACCGAGCTGGCCGACAGTCGCCTGGACGTCGATCAGCCCGCCGCGGACAGTGTCCAGGACAGCCTTGGGTGAGCGGGCGATCTCGTTGACCGCACCGGCCACCAACTCGGCCGACGACGGCTCCCGAAGCGGACGCCACGTGTCCTCCGGCACTTCGCGCGGCTCCGGGCTGGGGTCGAGGATGACCTGCCCGATGTCGACGGCGGTGGCGCCATCGACCATCGCATGATGGGTCTTGGTCAGGACCGCGAAGCGGTTGTCCTCGAGGCCCTCGACGAGATACATCTCCCACAGGGGTCGGGTGCGGTCCAGGGGACGGCTCATGATCCGGGCCACGAGCTCGTTGAGCTGGTCATCGGTGCCCGGGCGCGGCAGGGCCGATCTGCGCACGTGATACGTCACGTCGAACTGCTCGTCATCGGCCCAGACCGGGTTCGCGATGTGCCCAGGCACCCAGCGCACCCGCTGTCGATAGCGCGGCACCAACGAGATCCGGTCGCGGATCAGGCTCACGAGGCGCTCGTAGTCGAACCCGTCCTCGGGCACCTCGAAGATCACCACGCCGCCCACGTGCATGGGGGTGGTGAGTTCCTCCATGTACAGGAAGGACACGTCCAGCGGGCTCAGGCGGTCAGCCATCTGACACTCCTCAGGTCATAGCTCCCGGTTCAGCGCCCTGGCGGGAGCGTGATTCATCTTGCCGCATGGGCGATCCCATCGCCCACCTGACCCATGTCCAGCCGGTCGGTGCCCCCGGTCACTGCACGAATTGGGAAATCACGGACGGCTCCCGTATGCTTCTCAGCGTCCCCGACCACGCGTCAGGGTCGGCACGAGAAGCAATCCCGGCCCCATCGTCTAGTGGCCCAGGACGCCGCCCTTTCAAGGCGGTAGCACGGGTTCGAATCCCGTTGGGGCTACAACTGGCCCAACGGGTTGGGAAAGCACGACCGAGGTCTGCGGACCGCAAAGAACAGCACGGAACAGAACGGCACAGAACAGAACAGAACAGCAGCACACAGCACACGAGCCTCGCGGCAACGCAAGGCCCCGTAGCGCAGTTGGTTAGCGCGCCGCCCTGTCACGGCGGAGGTCGCGGGTTCGAGTCCCGTCGGGGTCGCTCCGATACCGGATACCGGTTCTTCGGAACCGACCGGCCAGGTAGCTCAGTTGGTACGAGCGTCCGACTGAAAATCGGAAGGTCGGCGGTTCGACCCCGCCCCTGGCCACCGCGGGACCCCTCATGTCTCCCCCGTCGTGAGGGGTTCCGCCCTGTCCAGGCTCCTGCCTACGTCGGATGACAACCCGCGTGTGCGCAGCGGCCGCGGGTCCCGGGCATCGTGGGGCCGATGTGCGGCGCACACTATCCTCGGGCCTGTCATGGACCCGGCCGCATCAACCCCGCTCGACGCCACGGGTCCGCGCACCTCAGCCCGCGAGATCCTGCGCCTGGCCGTGCCGGCCTTCGGGGCCCTGGTCGCCCAGCCACTGTTCACCCTCATCGATGCTGTCATCGTCGCCACCCTCGGCACGACCTCGCTGGCCGCCCTTGGCGCCGGTGCGCAGGTGTTCACCACGGTCACGGGGCTGGCGGTCTTCCTCGCATACGGAACGACCGCCGTCGTGGCCCGAAGGGTCGGGGCGGGGCAGGTCGCGGCGGGCATCAGCGACGGGATCGAGGGGGTTGCCCTGGGCCTGGTGATCGGGCTGGCCGCAACAGCCGGAACGTGGTTGCTCGGGCCGGCGCTGCTCGCGTGGATCGGCACCTCACCGGAGACCACCTCCGAGGCGCTGGTGTACCTGCGCACGATCAGCCTGGCCTTCCCGTTCGCACTGGCCGCAATGGCTGCGATCGGCGTCCTGCGTGGGCTGCAGGACACCGCGACCACGCTCTGGGTGACGCTCGCGGCGGTGGGCACGAACCTCGCACTGGCCTACTACCTGGTGCTGGTCGCCCGCTGGGGGATCACGGGATCCGCCTGGGCGACTGTCATCGCCGAAGCGCTCGCCGCTGGGCTGTTCCTCGCCGAACTCGCGCGCCGAGCCCGGCGGCACGCCGCGTCCCTGCGCCCCACGCGCTCCGGTGTGCTGATCTCGGCCCGAGGCTCCGTCCCCCTGTTCTGGCGCACGGTTGCCCTGCGCGCAGTCTTCGTCCTGGCCGTCGGGGTCGCGGCCCGGATCGGCGATGCCGAGCTCGCCGCCTACTACGTGACCTTCACGATCTGGTACCTGCTGGCACTGAGCATGGATGCCCTGGCCATCGCCGGGCAGGCGCTTCTGGGCCGCTACCTGGGGGCCGGGTCAGCGACGGCCGCCCGCGCGGTCACCTGGCAGATGACCCGTTGGGGGGTCGGACTCGGCGTGATCCTGATGTTCGTGGTCCTGGCCGCGCGCCCATGGGTACCGGGCCTCTTCGGTGACGACGCAGCGGTCCAGGCGATGGTCGCCGCAGCCTTGCTCGTGGTCGCCCTGCAGCAGCCACTGGCCGGGGTCGTGTTCGTCCTCGACGGGGTCCTGCTCGGGGCCGGTGATGCGCGCTTCCTGGTCTGGGCACAGGTCCTGGCCCTGGTGGCCTTCGCCCCGGCGGCGTGGTGGGTTCTGCACATCCAGGGCAGCGTCGCCCAGTTGTGGCTGGCACTCACCGTATTCATGCTGGCCAGGGCTGGGGCGTTCCTCCTGCGGGTCCGGGGGGACAGGTGGTTGGTGACGGGCGCGACCCGGTGAACGGCGTGATCGGGCCGTTCGGCGCTACGCTCCTGGTCGACTCGGTCGAGCCGGGGATCACTCCTCGGGCGACTCGTCCACCATCCCGTTGCGGGGTGCGGGGATCGTCTCCAGCAGGCCCCGGACCTCACTCTCGAGGTAGCGACGGTGGCCACCGAGGGTGCGGATGGACGTCAACTTGCCCGAGTTCGCCCAACGCGTGACGGTCTTGGGGTCAACCCGGAACAGCGAGGCAACCTCAGCTGGGGTGAGCAGCGGTTCCACTTCCTGCTGTCGTGCAGCCATCACGTGCTCCCTCGCTGATTGTCCACAGAACGTACTCAATCGGGCATCTGAGCAGAGCATGACACTGAGACCCGGAACCTTCAACACGAGGAGGGCATATTTCCAGATCAGTCGCCAAGAATCTGGGACCGCCACGCCGCATGTTGACCTGACTGGCCCACAACGGACGACACTGCGCGGAGTCGACGCCGTGACGATGGGCGCGTGCACCCCTGGGCGGGTAGTATGTCCACGATCACGCCTCCTGATGTGAGGCGCGTATGACGTGTCACGCCGGAGCACACGCACCGCCCGGGAACGCACCGGAGGAGGGGGTCGAGCCATGGGGCGCGGCCGAGCCAAGGCCAAGCAGACGAAAGTCGCCCGCCAGTTGAAGTACGGCGGACCGACGACGGACCTGGAGCGACTCCAGGCCGAACTCGCGGGGTCGAGCACCGACGAGCATGACGAGGTCGCGGGGTCAGAGGAGGTCGTCGACTACGACGATCCGTACGCCAAGTACGTGGTCGAGGACGACGGCGACGGCGACGAGGCGCAGCCCGTCAGCACCTGACCACCTCAATGTGGGCGATCAGCCGCCGGAGCCGGCCGCACCCCAGGTGCGCGACCCCGGGGATGGCCGGTGCCGGGATCAGGGATGGCCGGTGCCGGGATCAGGCGTGCTGGCCGACCAGGCAGACGGTCCCACCGCGACCCCCCTTGGCCGGCGCATCCGAGGCATCGCCGTCCCGCGACCCGCGGACGTGGCCACAGACCCAGGCCCGCACGCCGCGAGCGGCAAGCCGGCGAACCCCCCCGGCAACGGCATCCGGGGACATCACCGCAACCATTCCGAGCCCCTCGTTGAAGGTGCGCTCACGCTCGACCAGGGACACCCCACCCAACTCACCGATCAGCCCGAAGATGGGCGGCGGCGTCCAGGAGGCGCGCACGATCTCGGCGTGCATCCCCTCCGGCAGGACCCGCGCAACGTTCGATGCGATCCCGCCGCCGGTGATGTGCGAGACAGCATGGACCCCACCCGAGGCGATCAGGTCGAGCACGTCGAGGGTGTAGACCCGGGTCGGCTCGAGCAACTCCTCGCCCAGTGAGCGGCCGAGCTCGGGGACATGCCGATCGAGCTCCCAGCCGGCCCGGTCGAACAGGACGTGGCGCGCCAGCGAGAAACCGTTGGAGTGCAGCCCGGAGGAGGCCATCGCCACGAGGACGTCGCCATCCCGGACCCGGTCGGGGCCCAGCAACGCGTCGGCCTCGACGACACCGGTCCCAGCGCCGGCGACGTCGTACTCGTCAGGATCGAGGAGGCCGGGGTGCTCGGCCGTCTCGCCGCCGACCAGCGCCACACCCGCGAGGCGGCACCCCTCAGCGATACCCGTCACGATGGCAGCGACCCGCTCCGGGACGACGCTGCCGACGGCGATGTAGTCGGTCATGAACAGCGGCTCCGCGCCGCAGACCACGAGGTCGTCGACGACCATCGCGACCAGATCGATCCCGATGGTGTCGTGGACGTCCATGCGGCGCGCGACGTCGACCTTCGTGCCGACGCCGTCGGTGGAGGTCGCCAGCAGCGGACGCCGGAACCGGCTCAGCGCCGACGCATCGAACAGTCCGGCGAAGCCGCCGACCGTGCCGACCACCTCGGGTCGCTGGGCTCGCGCGATCGCCGAGCGCATCAGGTCAACGGCCCGTTCCCCGGCCTCGACGTCGACGCCGGCAGCAGCGTACGTCGCGCCGGCCTGGACCGGCTGGTGCGGTTGATCAGTCACGTGGCCGCGACCTCCACGTTCTCCAGCAGTTGCTCGCCCAGCAGCTCTGGCTCGGGCAGGGCGATCGGGTAGACGCCGTCGAAGCACGCCCGGCAGAGGTTCTCCGCGCCCAGGTTGGTCGCCTCGGTGAGGCCCTCGAGGGACACGTAGCCCAATGAGTCCGCCCCGATCGAGGAGCGGATCTCCTCGACCGTCCGGTCGTGGCCGATGAGCTCGGTGCGCGTCGCGAAGTCGATGCCGTAGAAGCAGGGCCAGAGCACCGGCGGACTGGAGATCCGCACATGCACCTCCTGCGCACCGGCCTCACGCAGCATCCGGACGATCGCTCGTTGGGTGTTGCCCCGCACGATGGAGTCGTCGACGACGACCAGGCGCTTGCCATGGATCACGTCGCGCAGTGGGTTCAGCTTCAGTCGGATCCCGAGCTGGCGGATCGTCTGCGAGGGCTGGATGAACGTACGCCCCACGTAGGCGTTCTTGACCAAGCCCTGGGCGAACGGGATCCCGCTGGCCTGTGCGTACCCGACCGCGGCAGGCGTTCCGGACTCCGGCGTGGGGATGACCAGTTCAGCGTCGGCCGGATGTTCGCGGGCCAGTGTCCGGCCGACCTCCACGCGGGTGGAATGCACGCTGCGATCGGCGATCCGGGTGTCCGGTCGCGCGAGGTAGACGAACTCGAAGAGGCAGCCCTTCGGCTCGGCCGGGGCGAAGTGGTCACTCTGCACGCCACGCTCGTCGATGGCAATGACCTCACCGGGCTCGACCTCGCGGACGAAGGTCGCGCCGACGATGTCCAGGGCAGCGGACTCCGAGGCCACCACCCAGCCACCACGCTCCAGTTGACCCAGCGCCAGCGGGCGGATCCCCTGCGGGTCGCGGGCCGCGTACAACGTGGTGTCGTCCATGAAGACGAGGCTGAACGCGCCGCGGACGTGTGGCAGCTCGTCGACGGCCGCCTGGAGCATCGACTCACCCGGATGGGCGGCGAGCAGGGCGGTCAGCAGCTCCGTGTCGGACGTCGAGTGCATCGCGGTGCCCAGTGGCAGCGTGCCCGCACGCGCCTCGACATCGGCAACGCGCGCGGCCAGCTCCCCGGTGTTGGTCAGGTTGCCGTTGTGCCCGAGGGAGAGGTGGCCAGTGGCCGTTGAGCGGAACGTCGGCTGGGCGTTGGCCCACACGCTGGAGCCGGTCGTCGAGTACCGGCAGTGGCCGATCGCGAGATGACCGTGCAATGAGGCGAGGGCCCCCTCGGTGAAGACCTGGGAGACCAGTCCCATCTCCTTGTACACGACCGTCTGATGGCCGTCGCTGACCGCCATGCCGGCCGACTCCTGGCCACGGTGCTGCAACGCGTAGAGGCCGAAGTACGTGAGCTTGGCGACCTCCTCGTCCTGGGCCCAGACCCCGAAGACGCCGCACGCATCCTGCGGCCCCTGGTCCTGGGGATCGAGCTCATGGGTGAGCATCCCATCGCCGCGTGCCACGAGTTCAGTCTAAGTGCCCCGCCGACCCGCGGTGCACACACGGGGCCTGCGGCGGGCATCGGGGAGGATTGGGGCATGGCACGGTCTCGGATCCCTGACGCCGACGGTCTGGCCGCCGTCCGCGCGTCTGTTCGCATGCGTGCCGGGGAAGCGGGCTCACAGTCGCCAGGCCCGGACCGACCCACCCAGCGCCGGGCAGTCCAGTACACGCTGCAGGTGCTCGCTGACCGCGCCCCCGGGCATTCCGTTGAGGTCCGGATCCCACCCTTCGCGGCGGTGCAGGCAATCCCTGGCCCCGTGCACCGGCGGGGCACCCCCTCGGCGGTCGTCGAGATGGATCCGGACACGTGGTTGGGCCTGGCCACCGGCAACCTGACGTGGACGCAGGCCCGGGCCGGCGGTCGGATCCGCGCAAGCGGGGAACGCGCCGATCTGAGCCGCTGGCTTCCCCTCGTCAGACCCTGATCGGAGCGGCTCGCTCGCTGGGCACCGCTACACGTTGCCGACGATCAGCGCCACACCTCCGCATCCCGCCACGCCGAGCAGCGCCACACGGGCAGCGTTCGTGGAGATCCGCGGGGCGAGCCACATCCCGGCGAGCGTGCCGCCGACGAGTGCCCCGATCATCCACGGCTCTGGCCACGTCAGCCCGATGACCAGCGCCGTGGCGATCCCCTGGACCAGGAAGACGGCCTGCAGGGTGGCTCGGGACTCCGGCGGGTCCCAACCGGCGTTGGCCGCATACAACCCGACCGGAGGTCCGCCGACCCCACCGATGACGTTCAGCACGGCGCTGGAGATCCCGGTGGCGATGGCGCCCGGGGTCGACACCAACCGATCCCAGGTCAGGCCACGCCACAGCGCCACCACGCCGATCAGGACCGCGACGCCCCCGGCCAGGGCCAGCGTGGCGGTGTCCAGGCCCGCCAGCAGCAGGGCCACGATCGGCGTGGCCAGCAGGATGGGGGTCAGGAGCGTGATGGTGTCGCGCACCAGCACCCGACGCCATTGACCGAGCAGTGGCAGGACGGAGGCAAGCGTTCCGAGCAGGACCACCACGGCCACCCCCTGGCGGGGCCCAAGCAGGACGATCATGGCCGGTGCCGCGACCAGGGCGAACCCGAGTCCGGTGACTGACTTCGCGAAGCCACCCAACGCGATCCCGACGAAGGCGACCACGAGCACGGAGTCCACAGGGGGAGTCCTATCAGGTCAGCGCAGATCCTCGAAACGCCAGTCGCGAGCGCCCACCGGCCCCACCGGTCAGCCGACCGCTCGCCGGCCCTCCTCGCTGGCGTGCACCACCTTCTCGATCCGCGCAGCTCGCGTCGCGGGGCGCTTGGCGCTGATCACGAACCACAGGTGCTGCTTGCGGACTCCCGGCGGCATCGCGTCGAAGAACTGGCGGGCCGCCGGGTGGGCGTCGAGCGCCGCAGCCAGGTCGTCGGGCACCTCCAAGCGCTCGACCGGGTCGAGGATGCTCCAGGAGCCGTTGGCCTTCGCGACCTCGATCGCCCGCATCCCCCGCTCGGTCATCATCCCGGAGGGGATCAGGTGCTCCAGGCGCTGCTTGTTCACCGCCGACCACGTGGAGTCCGGCTTGCGGGAGCTCAGCAGGAGCATGGAGCTCTCCTCGTCACGGCGCCGGATGGTGGAGTCGATCCAGCCGAAGCACAGCGCCTCCTCGATGACGTCCTGGTAGCTGGGCGCCGGCTTGCCCGACCCCGGCCGATAGGTCACCAGCCAGATGCTCGGCGAGGTGTCGGCGTTGGCAGTCAGCCAGGCGCGCAGCTCCGCACGCGAAGTGACCAGCACCTGCTCGAGGTCATCGATTCCCATCACAGCAGGCTAGCTCCCCCGCCCATGGGCTCCCTGCGCGTCTGCTCATCCCGCCCGTCGGCTCACCCTCACCCTCCCCCATTCCCACTCGCTCGCCACGAAGTCCGGGCGGGCGACGACGGAACGGGCGAACGCGGGGGGGCTGGGCCTCAGTCGAATAGGGCCGGCAGGGTGGCCTGGCGCACGTCGCGGGCCTCGTCGAGGGGCAGCACGATCGACTCGCCAACCACACCGTCGATGACCAGCGCCTGCGCACCCTCACCCACGCCAGCGTCGCCGCCGATTCCGGAGTCCACGACCCCGACCCGGGTGGCAGTGAACCCGCGAGCGCCGCACATCTCCGTGAACCGCAGCTCCTCGGAGCGGGCTACGACGACGACTGCCCGGGTCGCAGACTCCGAGAGCAGGAAGACGAACGGGTCGATGCCGTCGGGGATCCAGCACCGGGCGCCCACGCCCGAACGCAGCGCCATCTCCATGAGCGCGACAGCAACACCGCCGTCGGAGATGTCGTGGGCTGCGGAGAACATGCCGTCCCGGGAACCAGCAACGAGGATCTGGCCCAACGTCCGCTCTGCATCGAGGTCGACGTGCGGGGGCATCCCGCCAAGGTGCCCGTGGACCACGTGCGCCCACTCGGACCCGCCGAACTCGTCACGGGTGTCACCCAGCACGTAGATGAGGTCGCCGTCCTCGCCCCACGACATCGGGGTGCGCCGAGCCACGTCATCGATGACGCCGAGCACGCCGACCACGGGCGTCGGGTGGATCGCCACGTCCGCGGTCTGGTTGTAGAACGACACGTTGCCGCCGGTCACCGGCGTGCCCATCGTCAGGCAGGCGTCGGCCAGGCCGGTGACAGCCTGGGAGAACTGCCACATCACGCCCGGGTCCTCCGGGGACCCGAAGTTCAAGCAGTTGGTGATCGCCAACGGCACCGCCCCGGAGACCGCCACGTTGCGGTAGGCCTCAGCGAACGCGAGCTGGGCGCCGGCGTACGGGTCGAGTGCCGCGAACCGCCCGTTGCAGTCAGTCGCGAGTGCGACCCCCAGCCCGGTCTCGTCGTCCACCCGGATCATCCCGGCGTCCTCGGGCTGGGCCAGCACGGTGTTGCCCATGACGTAGCGGTCGTACTGGTCGGTGACCCAGTCCTTGGCTGCGAGGTTCGGCGAACCCAGCAGCTCGAGCAGCGTGGCGCGGATCTGGTCGGCCGTTGCTGGCCGAGCCAGGCGCTCCGGGGTCGGGGCATCGTCCTGCCGGGGGGTCAGCCACTCGGGCCTGGCCAGCGGCCGGTCGTAGACCGGACCCTCGTGGGCCACCGTCCTGGGCGGGACATCGACGATCTGCTCGCCGTGCCAGTCGACGGTCAGCCGGCCGGAGTCGTTGACCTCGCCGATGACAACAGCCTCGACGTCCCACCTGGCGCAGATCGCGAGGAACGCCGCAACCTTGCCGGGCTCCACCACTGCGCACATCCGCTCCTGCGACTCGCTCATGAGGATCTCCTCGGGCGAGAGCGTGGGGTCGCGCAGCAGGACGCGGTCGAGCCACACGTGCATGCCACCCTCACCGTTCGAGGCGAGCTCGGAGGTCGCGCAGGAGATGCCCGCCCCACCGAGATCCTGGATCCCCTGGACGATCCCCGCTCCGAGGACCTCCAGCGTGCACTCGATGAGCAGCTTCTCCATGAACGGGTCCCCGACCTGCACGCTGGGCCGCTTGGTGGGCCCGCCATCGGTGAACGTCTCCGAGGCCAGCACCGACACCCCGCCGATGCCATCGCCGCCGGTCCGGGCGCCGTAGAGGATCACCGCGTTGCCCACGCCTCGGGCGCTGGCCAGGTGGATGTCCTCGTGGCGCATCACGCCGACGCACAACGCGTTGACCAGCGGATTGCCCTGGTAGGACGCGTCGAACACGACCTCGCCGCCGATGTTGGGCAGGCCCAGGCAGTTGCCGTAGCCACCAACGCCAGCGACCACACCCGGCAGCACCCGGCGGGTGTCCGGATGGTCAGCGGCGCCGAACCTCAGCGGATCCATGACCGCGACGGGCCGGGCGCCCATGCTCATGATGTCGCGAACGATCCCGCCGACACCGGTCGCCGCGCCCTGGTAGGGCTCGACGTAGGACGGGTGGTTGTGCGACTCGACCTTGAAGGTCACCGCCCAGCCGTCGCCGATGTCGACCACGCCGGCGTTCTCGCCGATCCCGACGAGCAGGGCATCGGTCTCGGGCTTCTTGTCGCCGAACTGGCGCAGGTGCACCTTGGAGGACTTGTAGGAGCAGTGCTCGCTCCACATCACCGAGTACATGGCCAACTCCGAGGAGGTCGGCCGGCGGCCGAGGATCTCGCAGATGCGGTCGTACTCGTCGGACTTCAACCCCAGCTCAGCGTACGGCTGCGCGGCAACTGGCTGCTCGGTCGCTGCTGCGACGGTGTCGGTCATGACCGTGCCCCCCGTGCGGCGCCGACGAGGGAACCCTCCGTGGCCAGGTGCGTGAGGATCGAGGTGAAGAACCCGAGCCCGTCGATGCCGGGGCCGGTCAGCTCCTCGACGGCGTGCTCGGGGTGCGGCATCAGGCCCACCACATTGCCGGCCTCATTGCAGATGCCGGCAATGTCGCGCTGCGAGCCGTTCGGGTTCAGGTCGGAGTAGTAGGCGATGACCCGGCCCTCGGCCTCGAGAGCGTCGAGCGTGGACTCGTCGGCCTGGAAGCGACCCTCGCCGTTCTTGAGCGGGACGACGATCCGTTCGCCGGCCTCGTAGTCGCGGGTCCACGGCGTGGCCGCGTTGGCGATCTCCAACTGCTGGTCACGGCACACGAAGTGCAGCCCAGCGTTGCGGGTCAGCGCACCGGGGAGCAGGTGCGACTCGCACAGGATCTGGAAGCCGTTGCAGATGCCGAGCACCGGCAGCCCGCCCCGGGCCGCGTCGCTGATCGAGTCCATCGCTGGCGCGAAACGACTGATCGCCCCGCACCGCAAGTAGTCGCCGTAGGAGAATCCACCGGGCAGGACCACGGCGTCCACGGACTGCAGGTCGGCGTCCGCGTGCCAGAGCGCAACCGGCTGGCCACCGGCGATCCGGACCGCCCGGGCGGCATCGCGATCGTCGAGTGACCCCGGGAAGGTCACGACACCGATCCGCATCAGGTCGGCTCCCCAGCCTCATCGACGCAGTCGGCACAGTCGCAGCCGATCTCGTCACCCTCCTCGTAGATCTCGTAGTCCTCGATCACTGGGTTGCTCAGCAGCGACCCGGCCAGTTCGTGCAGGCGCTCGGAGAGCTCCACGTCGATCTCGCCCTCGACCTCGAGCTCGAACCGCTTGCCCTGGCGCACGGACGCGACGCTGGTCAGGCCCAGCCGGTCCAGGGCCCCCATCACCGCCCGGCCCTGCGGGTCGAGGATCTCGGGCTTGAGCATGACGTCGACGACGACGCGGGCCACGGCAACTCCTGGGGATGCGGCGAAAGTGCTGGGCACAGCCTACTTCGGCCACTGCGCGCCCCCGCACCATCCGGGCGGCCGCGTCGGCGGCGCCCACGTGGGACCGGCGCCGGTGGGCTACTGCACCGCAGCAGCCTGCGGCGGTGCACCACCGAGGGACGCGAACAATTCATCGGACTCGGCGGCATCCCACTTGATGACCCACTGGCCGGCCTCCCAGTGGTCGGTGTCATCGATCGGGACTGTCGTGACCTCGCCACCGCCAGCAGCGAGCCGACCCATTCCGGTCCCGAACAGCCCGAGGCTGACCGGCCCCGTGTCGGTGTCCACCTTCACCGAGTCCAGCACGGCGTTGACGATCTGCCACTGGCGAACCGGGTTGACCAGCGTCCGGAAGCTGAGCAGCTCGTCGACCATCAGGGCCAGGTACTGCCGTTGCCGCTCGATCCGGCCCAAGTCGCCCTTCGGGTCGGCATAGCGCATGCGAACCCAGGCCAGCGCCTGGGCGCCATCAAGGGTCTGACAGCCCGCCTGGACGTCCAGACCGCTGTTCTCGTCCTGGATGGCGTTGTCGAAGCAGACCTCGATCCCGCCCACGGCGTCGGTCATGTCGACGATCCCGCCCATGCCGACCTCCATGTAGTGGTCCACGTGCAGGCCCGTGTTGTACTCGATGGTCTGGCTGAGCAGCGGGGCGCCACCGAAGGCGTAGGCGGAGTTGATCTTGCCGGCTCGGGCCTCCGTCAGCTCTCCATCGCTGGCTGTGTGTGCCGGTATCGTCACCCAGGAGTCCCGAGGAATCGAGATCAGCGTGGGCGCGGACCCGATGCCCTGGTGGACCAGCATGATGGTGTCCGTGCGCTGACCCTCGGTGTTGCCGGTCCGCAGACGCCGCTGCTCCTTCTTGGTCAGGCCATCGCGGCTGTCGGAGCCCACGAGCAGCCAGACGGAGCCGTCAGTCTGCGCGATCGGGTCCGGCGACAGGGCGTCGACCTTGTCCAATGCGAAGGTCGCGTAGATCGCCAGGAACACCAACCACGCCGCGTAGGCGATCGCCGCCCACATCACGATCCTGCGGACCGTGCGCCATGAGCCCCGACGACGTCGGGACTTGGCCGGCTGAGCCTGTGGTGGCGCCACGACCGACGCGGACTGCGCACCTGCAGCGGGCTGAGCTGCGGAGGCGGCGGCACCAGCAGCGGGCTGGGCTGCGGAGGCAGCAGCAGCACCGACCACCACGGCCGCTCCAGCAGCTGCCCCGGCGACCGCCTTGGACCCACCCGACGGGTCCCCCGGCGCACCTGGGGGGTCCTCCCGCTGCGATGCCCAGGATCCGTTGGGCAGGCGCCGGTAGAGGGTCGAGCCAGTCATCGGGCAATGATGCCACGCCCCGGGGCATACACCGAGCAGATCCCACATACCGTCCGCTGTGGGGCCCGCTCAACGCGCCGCCGGGCATGGCCTTCAATACTGTGGAGTCTCGTGCGTGGCCTGCCGCCACCCCCGAGGACCAGGAGATGCCATGACCCACGAGCGCGCCGGACTTCCGGCCCAGGATTCCGACCTCATCGACGTCGCCAAGCTGATCACGCTCTACTACGCCGACCAGCCCGACACCGACAACATCGACCAGCGGGTCGCCTTCGGCACCTCTGGGCACCGCGGCACGAGCCTGCGCACCTCGTTCAACGAGCTGCACATCCTGGCCACCACGCAGGCGATCGTGGAGTACCGCACGATGCAGGGGACCGATGGACCGCTCTTCCTGGCCAAGGACACCCACGGGCTCTCGGAGCCTGCCTGGGTGTCGGCGCTCGAGGTGCTCGCCGCGAACGACGTCGAGATCCGCATCGACAGCCGCGACGGCTACACACCCACGCCGGCCCTGAGCCACGCCATCCTCGCCTACAACCGCGGGCGCAGCGGTGGACTGGCTGATGGCATCGTGGTCACCCCCTCGCACAACCCCCCGACCGACGG
>JAQBEX010000128.1:0-30276 GCA_032123675.1 Actinomycetes bacterium | reverse complement strand
GATGATCATCCCGATGCCCTTCGGCTTCTGGGCGCTGTCACGCTGGCGCAAGCGGGGTGGGGAGCCTGCAGAGCTTCCGGCCACATGAGTGCGCCAGTCGACGCCGAGCCGGGCGAGCCGGGCGGCAGCGATCGCCTCAAGGGCCATGACCGGACCATCGAGTACCGGGGCCGGGCCTTCGGTCGGAATGTGGACCTGTGGCAGCAGCGCCACGCGGTCATCGCCTTCCCGTGGGGGGTCTACCGCAAGTACGCCGACGATTCCGGAGGCCGGGCTGCCGCCCAGCTCGCGTACTACGCACTGTTCTCGATCGCCCCGTTGATGCTCGTGTTCGTCGTGATCCTCGCCAACCTGCTCGACGACAGGCCCGAGCTGCGCGCAGACATGGTCAACGCCATCTTCGGGGCCTTCCCCGAGCTTGAGGCGCAGGTGGGGGAGACGATCGCAGCCGTTCCGGCCAACAACTGGGCGCTGGTCATCGGTGTGCTGGGAGTGCTCTATGCAGGCTTGGGCGTGACGGAGTCGGCGCAGTACGCGTTCAACCAGATCTGGGCGGTCCCCTGGCGGATCCGCCCTGGCTTCTTCCCACGCCAGGGCCGGGCCCTGGGGATGACGCTGCTGCTGTACGCGGGCCTGATCGGCTACGCCCTGATCGCCACGTGGTCGGGGGTGGCCTCGAACCACGACACCGCGACACGCGTCGCCGTGCTGGCTGGGTCCGCGGCCGTGCTGTTCGGGGTGATCCTGGTGTCCTACTGGGTCCTGTGCGGACGCAAGCTCACCTATTGGCAGGTCTGGCCCGGCACGCTGGCATTCCTCGTGGTCACCGCGATCGTGATCCCGTTCCTCAGTGACTTCTTCAGCCGCCTCGTGGCGGACTCCAACGCGGTCTACGGGGCCCTGGGCTCGGTGATCGCCCTGCTCACGCTGTTCTACCTGACGGCAGTGCTGTTCATCCTCACCGCGGAGATCAACGCCGTGCGAGCCTGGCGCCTCTGGCCGCGGGGCCTGTTCCCGGACTGGCTGTCCCACGCCGACCGCAAGACCTACGCGATCCTGGCCCCGGTCGAGGAACGGATGCCCGAGCAGCGCGTGGTCACCTACTTCGGCGTCCTGAGTGACCGCTTCAGCCGCGAGCTCGGACCGGAGTTCGACGAGGACCGCTTCGAGTTCGTGGACTCCCCGCCGCCCTACCTGCTCGACGATCCGGACACCGTGCTGATGGACTACTACGTGGAAGGACGCGATCCCTCGGTCATCATCGGACCGCACAAGCCGGCGGGCGAGCCGGACCCCGCCGCCCCCGAGGAACCCGAGAACCGCTGACGCACGCCGCCAACTCCGCCCGGCCGGGCGAGGGCGCCCTTCGCCCACGAGCCCCGATCGGGGTTTGCCGCCGCGGCTGGCCGGGTACGTCTGCTATGGCAACTCAGACCACGACATGCCACCATTGAGGTCGTCCGGGGACTCCGAGCGCGAGCCTCGAGATGGGAGAGATCCACATGAGCATGCCCGCCGCAGCCGGCACACCTGATCAGACCCCGACCCTCTATGGCGGCGCCACCACCGGTCGTCGCGTCACCACGCGCGAACTCATCGCCGCCAAGGCCCGCGGTGAGAAGTGGCCGATGATCACCGCGTACGACGCCCTGACGGCGCGTATCTTCGACGAGGCGGGCATCCCGGTCATGCTGGTCGGGGACTCCGCGGCCATGGTCGTCTACGGCTACGACTCGACCGTGCCCGTGACCGTCGACGACCTGCTCCCGCTTGCCGCGGCCGTCGTCCGCGGCTCCCGTCGTGCCCTGATCGTCGGTGACCTCCCGTTCGGCTCCTACCAGGGATCCCCGCAGCAGGCGCTGGACACGGCATCTCGGTTCATGAAGGAGGCTGGCGTCCAGGCCGTGAAGCTCGAGGGCGGCGCTCGGGTGCTGCCCCAGGTCGAGGCGCTGGTCGGTGCGGGCATCCCCGTGATGGCGCACCTGGGCCTGACCCCGCAGTCGGTCAACCAGCTCGGTGGATACCGGGTGCAGGGCCGTGGCGAGGACGGTGAGATCCTGATGCAGGACGCCAAGTCCATGGAGGCTGCCGGCGCATTCGCCATCGTGCTCGAGGTGGTCCCCGGCGAGTTGGCCGAGCGGGTGACCCAGAGCGTGTCGATCCCGACCATCGGGATCGGCGCGGGCCCCACGACTGATGCGCAGGTGCTCGTCTGGCAGGACATGGCCGGGCTCACACCGGGCCGGGCACCGAAGTTCGTCAAGCGCTACGCCGACCTCGGATCGGTGCTCACCGGCGCCGTGCAGGAATGGGCCGATGAGGTCGTGACCGGCACCTACCCGGGGCCGGAGCACCAGTACAGCTGACCCGGGCCGCCGCAGGCGCAACTTGCCCGCCTCCCGGTGACCACCTCTGACCCGGTCAGTCCTCGAGATCGGCGTCGTTCCAGCGGACGTCGTGGTCCCAGTCCTCGGAGCGACGGTGGGCCCGCTCGAGCGCATCCTGGGCCGCCGCCCGGTCGCGGTATGGGCCCAGCCGCTCAGCGTGGGCGCAACCCTCATCGGGCTCCACGACGTTGTGGCTCAGGCAGTACCAGTAGGACACGAGATCCTCCTCAGAGAGTCCGACGCAGCATCGACGCTACCGGCGCACGAAGGCCGTGTCCTGCGTACCCTTGGCACATGCCGACCGCCCCCACCCGCGCGCCGCTGACGGCCGGCCGGATCTCTGCCCGCCGCAAGGTCCCGGCCAGCATCGAGCGCCCCGAGTACGTCGACCAGCCCCGCCCCGCGCCGTACACGGGGTCCGAGGTCAAGGACCCCGAGACGATCGAAGCCATGCGGGTCGCAGGCCGGCTGGCGGCCCAGGCCCTGGCCGAGGTCGGTCGCGCGGTCGCACCCGGCGTGCGCACCGACGACCTCGACCGGATCGGCCACGAGTTCCTCTGCGACCACGGCGCCTACCCGTCCACCCTCGGCTACCGGGGCTTCCCCAAATCGTTGTGCAGCAGCCTCAACGAGGTGATCTGCCACGGCATCCCCGATGACACGGTGCTGCAGGAGGGCGACATCTGCAACATCGACATCACGGGCTTCGTGGGTGGGGTGCATGGCGACACCAACGCCACGTTCCTCGTTGGCGAGGTCGACGAGGAGGTGCGGCTGCTCGTGGAGCGCACCAAGGAGGCCACGCTGCGCTCCATCAAGGCTGTGCGCCCCGGTCGGCCCATCAACGTGATCGGCCGGGTCATCGAGTCCTACGCGAAGCGATTCGGCTACGGAGTGGTGCGTGACTTCACCGGCCATGGGATCGGCACGTCGTTCCACACGGGCCTGGTCATTCCGCACTTCGACGATCCGCAGGCCGACACCGTGATGCTGCCCGGGATGACCTTCACCATCGAGCCGATGCTCACGCTCGGCACCTACGACTTCCGGATGTGGTCCGACGGCTGGACGGCCGTGACCGCCGATGGCAGTTGGACTGCACAGTTCGAGCACACCCTGCTCGTCACCGAGGACGGCGCGGAGATCCTGACGCTGCCCTGATCAGGACCTTCGTCCCAGTTCAGCATTCAACTGCCGGGTACCATGGGGGGCATGACTCGCTGGCTGACCGATGAGGAGCAGACGCTCTGGCGTGGCTGGATCGCAGCCAGCATGCTGCTCCCCGACCGCCTCAACCGTGACCTGCAGGAGTCCCACGGACTGACCGGTACCGACTACCAGATCCTCGTCGAGCTCTCCGAGAGCCCCAAGCGACGGATGCGGATGAGCACATTGGCCGACCGTGTCCAGCTCTCGCGCAGCCGGTTGTCGCACCAGATCGACCGGATGACCAAGGCCGGGCTGGTCACCCGCGAGGTGTGCGAGCAGGACGGTCGCGGGATGTTCGCGGTCCTGACGGAGCAGGGCTGGGACACGATCGTCGCCGCCGCCCCCGACCATGTGGAGAGCGTGCGCCGGAACCTCCTCGACCAGCTCACGCCCGAGGAGTTCGAGGCCTTCGGCACGGCCTGCATCAAGGTCGCCGAGGCCCTGCGCCCCAGCACCTAGGCCGGGTCGGACTCGCCGCGATCCTCGGGCTGTTCATCAGCTGGCTCGGCACCCGACTCCTCGGCACCCGACTCCTCGGCAGCCGCCCGCGCAGCGCTGCGCGCCTGCCGACGCCCGACCAGCCAGGCCGCGATCGACCCGGGCCCGTTCGTGGCCCAGTGCAGCCCCATTGGGGCCAGCACGCTGCCGCTGAGGACGACCAGCATCGCGAACACGAGGCCGGCGCCGCCGGTCGCCAGGATCGTCACGGCCACGGTGGCCAGCTTCGCCCGCCATCCCGATCCCAGCTGGCTGGTCAACGAGTGCGAGCCGTGCATCTCCAGGGCGGGCAGGATGTGCCAGAGACCGAAGAGGAACGAGGAGCCCAGGACGCCTGCAACCGTGCCGAACATGCTGGTGACCATGCCGAGCAGGACGGAGCGGAAGACGATCTCCTCGAGCAGGACCGTGCCCAGTGGCACTTCGATCAACGACTTGTGCGCCACCTCGGCGCCGCTGGTGTTCACGATGCGCTCGTCGGCGAACAGTGGATGAAGCCTGGGGACCGCCACCCCGACCGCCATCGCGACGGTCACCACCCCGACGCACCCCAACGCCCAGAACAGTCCCGTGAGCCAGTTGGTCAGCGCCATCTCGGACAACGACAGATCCGCGACCAACGAGCCGAATGCCAGGAAGGCCAGCGTCCAGGCCACCGCCAACGGCACGTACCACCGCCGACTCACGTGGAAGGTCGTGACGCTGGCAGCGAGCATCATCACCAACAGCAGGGCGAAGGTCACCTCAGCCCCCCGGCGGGCTCACGGCCCCACCCTTCGGGTCCGGTGCAGCCAACTCGGAGCCGGTCGTTCGCGGGGTCGATGGTTCAGAAGGCGGGCCGGACTCGTGGGGGTGCGCCCTTGCGTGCTTCGCTGAGAAGGCCAGGGCCTTGACCGCAACAGCCACGAGCACCGCGCCCATCACCATCTGGATGGTCACGAAGACCCGGGCCAGATCACTGGCAGCTGTGATGTCACCGAAGCCGACGGTGGTCAGGACCGTCATGGTGAAGTAGATCCCCGCGGTCTTGCTGATGGGCTCGCTGAACGCCGCGACATCACCGGTCGACATCGAGACGTACACCAACGCGAAGAAGCAGGTGAACAACCCGAACACGAGGGACAGTGCCTCCACCGCGGCAAGCACCGGATGCCGGGCACGGGACACCCGGGACATCTGCCTGGCGAAGATCGTCATGAGCGCCGAGATGCCGATCAGAGCAGCCACGAAGGCTGCCCTCGCGGCGTCGCGTCCCTCAATCGGGACCAGGGCATAGGCGAGCAGGGTCACGCCGAGGATGGTCAGGACGCGGATCGCGGTCACGACCAGGACCCGCCGCGAAACAGACCGTGATCTGGAGGCATCCTGGATCAGGTCCGATGATCCGCTGCTCATACGCGTCCTCCGCTCACGCCGATCGTCCGCAGCCTATCCGCCGCGATCCGACCGGGCCCGCCTCAGAGCGCGAGGAACGCGGATACGACCACGAGGACGGCTACCACCAACTCCACAGCACCGATGACGCCCGCCCGGAGTCCGGGCCGCATCAGGATCGCGCGTGCCAGGGCGGGGGCCAGTCCGACCAGCCACCACACGCTGGCCACCGCCGCCCCGATCGCCAGGGCGAGGTGCCAGGCGATATCCGCCCGACGGAACGCCGGCCTGCCGGCCTCGCGCAGCAACGACTTCACGTGCAGCACTGACCCCGCAAGGTAGCCGGCGACGATGAGCGTCGCCTGCAGGACCGGCCCAGCCAGGTCGCCGAGCACCGCCGCCGGGCCAGCGACAACCGCCACGGCCAACGGCAGGGCAACCGTTGCCTGGGCCACGAGCAGCAGGTCGTTGGCAAGGCTGCGCTCCCCCCTGCGGGCAGCCACCCACAGCCCGAGGGCCCACAGCACACCGAGCAGGAACGCCGCGGCGATCAGCCAGGGCCGGGTCAGCAACAGCGGCAGGCCGAGCGCGCCGGTGATGACGGCCCACGGGAGGGCACGCGCACGCTCACGCCGGGCCAATCGGGTCCAGGACCCGCGCCGCACGCGAGCGGTGAGCCCCCGGCCCAGGTAGTACCCGACCGGATAGGCGCACACCCATGCGGCCAGGAACAACCACCCCGCCGGCGTGGCCCCAGCGACTGCGAAACCGCACAGGACCGGCACGATGAGGAAGGCCCAGGCGCCGTGCTGCGGGGGCAGGATCGGCCGCCAGCCCAGTCGAGCGGACGCCGATGCTGAGGTCGCCGATGCTGAGGTCGCCGATGCTGAGGTCGTCGCCGCCCCGACGGTGGGTGCCGGTGCACCAGCCGCTGGGGGCTGCTCGGCGGGGGTGCTGCCCGGATCGACGTCCGAGGAGGACTGCTCGAGCCTGTGGGACCGGTCATCGCGAACCGAGGCAAGCGCGGTGTACTCCCCGTTGGCGATGGCCCCGAATCGATCAGCTGTCATGGCCGGCGCTACTCCGGGTCCGCTGACGGGACGAAGGCGAGCACCGACTCGCCGTCGGCGTTGAGCAGCGCAAGCCGATCGGCAT
Organism: Actinomycetes bacterium; assembly: GCA_032123675.1. Classification (GTDB taxonomy): domain Bacteria; phylum Actinomycetota; class Actinomycetes; order S36-B12; family CAIYMF01; genus Prado023. Next base: position 23,653 of record JAQBEX010000128.1, on the reverse strand, counting down.
CGCGGCGAAAGCCACGCACCTGCTCGAGCAGGGCCAGGTAGGCGGTCTCAGCCGCCATCGACTCCGGCGGACCAGCCATCATGGTCATTCCGAAGGGCCCGAAGTCGACCTGTCCCGCAGCGCCCTGGCGACACTGGCCGAAGTAGCGGTTGACCGGGGCCTTGCCGCCTGCGCGCCCGTCCTGGAAGCCGAGGGTCACCAGGAACCTCGTCCAGTCGACGGAGCCATCAGCAGCCGCCACCAGATCCCACTGGGTCCCCCACGGAAGATCCTGTGCCCCATCAGCCATGGATCCATCCTCGCCCACGGACCGACCGGCGCTCGCGCCGGGGCGAGTGCCGAATTCTCCAACCCTGAGGTTGAAAAAATCAGGATGAGCACTAGGCTTCGAGTCATGCGTATCGCTTCAGATGTGACCGAACTCATCGGCAACACTCCCCTCGTCCGGCTCAACCGGGTGACTGACGGTGCCGAGGCAACCGTGCTGGCCAAGCTGGAGTTCTTCAACCCAGCCAGCTCCGTCAAGGACCGGATCGGTGTGGCCATGCTCGACGCCGCCGAGGAGGCCGGCCAGATCGGCCCTGACACCGTGATCGTCGAGCCCACAAGCGGCAACACCGGCATCGCACTGGCCATGGTCTGCGCAGCCCGCGGGATCAAGTGCATCCTGACGATGCCCGAGACCATGAGCATCGAGCGGCGGATGCTGCTGCGCGGCTACGGCGCCGAGCTGATCCTCACCCCCGGTCCGGAGGGGATCGGTGGCGCGATCGCCAAGGCCAAGGAACTTGTCGACGCCAACGACAACTACGTGATGCCCCAGCAGTTCGAGAACGAGGCGAACCCCGCGATCCACCGCGCCACCACGGCCGAGGAGATCTGGAACGACACCGACGGCACCGTGGACGTCCTGGTGGCCGGGGTGGGCACCGGCGGCACGATCACCGGCATCGGCCAGGTGCTCAAGGAGCGCAAGCCCGGTGTGCAGGTCGTCGCCGTTGAGCCGTCATCGTCGCCGGTGCTGTCCGGCGGGGCCAAGGGCCCGAACCAGATCCAGGGAATCGGTGCCGGCTTCGTCCCCGCGATCCTGGACACCGACGTCTACGACGAGGTGGTCACGGTCGATGCCAATGACGCCTTCGCGACCGCCCGTCGCGCCGCCGCGGAGGAGGGCCTGCTCGTCGGGATCTCGTCGGGCGCTGCCATCTGGGCCGCGCGCCAGGTCGCCCAGCGCCCGGAGAACGCCGGGAAGACCATCGTCGTGATCATCCCCTCGTACGGCGAGCGGTACCTGTCCACCGCGCTCTTCGCCGACCTGGCCCAGTAGCCGATGGTGCGCACACGACGCCGAGGTCCGAAAGGGGGCACTGCGAGCAGTGTGCTGAGCTCGGCGTTGAACCTGGTGTCGGACATGGCCCGTGACGTGGAGTGCGTGTTCGAGCGGGACCCGGCGGCGCGGTCGAAGGCTGAGGTCGCCCTGGTGTACCCCGGGGTGCATGCGCGCTGGGCCCACCGGGTGAGCCATGCCCTGTGGCGGCGCAACCACCCGTTGTCGGCGCGGGCGATCTCCCAACTGGCCCGCAGCGTCACCGGCGTGGAGATCCACCCCGGCGCAACCCTGGGACCCGGGCTGTTCATCGATCACGGCATGGGTGTGGTCATCGGGGAGACTGCCGAGGTGGGCGAGGACTGCACCATCTACCACCAGGTGACACTCGGGGGCACCAGCCTCGAACCGGGCAAACGTCACCCCACGATCGGTGACCGCGTGACGATCGGGGCCGGCGCCAAGGTGCTCGGGCCCATCGAGATCGGGCACGACTCACGGATCGGCGGCAATGCCGTGGTCGTGCGCGCCGTCGCCGACAACTCCGTCGTCGTGGGTGTGCCGGGCCAGGTCATCGCCCGCACCACGCCACACACCGCCGAGGACAAGCCGGACCTCGAGCACACCAACCAGCCCGACCTCATCGGGACGGCTGTTGCCAACCTGCTCGAGCGCGTCGACGTGCTGGAGATCACGGTGACCGGCCACGCCAGCGAGTTCCACCTGCACCACACGGGCATCGGCACGTGGGAGGAGTACGAGGACTACTCCATCTGAGGCCGTCGAGGGTGACAGCCGTGCCGTACGCCTAGTGACGTCGCAGTTCAGCCTCGAGCGCGGACATCTGCTCGTCGTCGATCCGCCCTGACTCGTGGTCCAGGGCACCGTCCACGAGGCGGGCCTGGGGATAGTCGCGGCTGGCTGCGCCGAGAATCACGGCCCGGCCCTGCACCGGTCTGGTCAGCCAGTACACGATGAGCAGGGGCCACACGACGGTGACCAGCGGCACCCAGATCCACTTGGCCCGGGTCGACAGGCCGGTCTGCCTGACGATGTCGACGACAACGAACGCCCAGACCAGGAACAGCGGAATGAGGATCAGGACCCATGCCTCGACGATCTCGAACGTCATAGCTCCGCCCACGCCTTCTCGCCGAGCTCGCCGCGCAGCGCCTCCAGCTCCGGCAGCTCGCCCCGACGGGGCCGCCTCCGACGACGCCATTGCTTCCACAGGAGACTCACCTTCTCGACCTCCAGGAACAGCGCCCCGACGAAGAACGGGAACAACACCACCGCGACCACCGCCGCTCGCCCGCCCAGATCCTCACCGGCTGCCATCGCGACCAGGACCCACTCCACCGCGAAGAGCAGAACGGCCAGGCCAGGAACGATCGTTGCTCTGACCGCCGGGGCAATGCGGAGCTTGCTCGCGATCAGCACGAGCAGCAGGGGGATCGCAGCCGCAAACAGGCCGAACAGCGCGAAGGGGGCCAGGAGCAGCACAAGCAGGACGTCGAGCAGCCAACTCCAGGATCGCGGTCTCGGCGCCGCGGCCGTGGCGATCGCGTGGTCTGATGTCCGGGCAGCCGCGATGGCGGACCGGTACGTGCTCCCCAGATCGACCAGGTGCCCGCGGTCCGGATCGGCCACGCGGTTCAGCCGGGAGGCCAGCAGGGCCTGGTCGCCGTAGCGCATCGGCGGGTCATCGGACGCGGCCACGTCGGTCAGCAGCACCTCGGAAACGGTCTCCAGGGCGTGCGCCTGGTCCCAATCGGGGTAGTTGGGTGCGACGTGGCGCAGCTCATCGTTCACCAGCTCCGTGAGCTCCCGGACGGCCTGCCGATCATCGGCACCGTCGACCACGTCACCCCGGGACGCCACCCACTGGTCAAGGCTGATCGCCTCCCCGATGTTCACCAGCGCCCGCGATCGGAACCCCGCCTTGTTCTCGTAGTGCAGGCCAACGGGCACGATACTGATGCCCTCGACACCGGACGCGCGGGCACCGAGGACGATCCGGGCAGCTCCGGTGCGCACCTCCGCCATGTGCGGCACGTCCTGCGTGACTCCCTCGGGGAAGATCAGCACGAGGTCACCGTCACCCAGGGCGCTGTAGGCCGAGGCGAACATTTCGTCGTTCGAGGCGCGGCTGCCCCCATCGGCGGCCTTGTGCACGGGGATCATCCCGGCGGAGGTGGCCAGTCGACCGGCGATCGGCACCTTCCAGATGACGTCGCGAGCAACCACCCGCGGCATCCGCGGCGAGGCATCGACCAGCAGCACCCCGTCGGAGAGACCGCCGAAGTGGTTGGACACCGCCAGCACCGGCCCGTCGGGGACGGGCTCCACAGGCAGACGGACATCGATCTCCCGGTAGACGAGATTGGCGGCTCCCCGCGCCACGCGACGGAACACGCCGTGCTTGTTGCCGCGACCACCCTCCTCAGCCATCTGATGTCCTCCCATAGATGATGTCGGCCACGTTGACGAAGTTGGACGCAGAGAGCAGGTGCCACGCGCCGTGGAGCTGGATGGGGCTGTCTGGGTCACAGGTGGGTGCACCAGTCCTGCCCCCCGCGTAGGACGAGAGCCCAGCGGCCGTGGTGATGGCCAGCATCCCGCCCCTGCGGCGGGTCCAGCCCGGTAGCGCCGCGTCACCGCGACGCGCCCGGACCAGCGGCGTCCCGATCGCCAGCACGAGCAGGGCAGGGATCGGCAGGTCGTGCATCGCCCGGGCTCCGGGCGGTTGCGGTCCGTGGAACGCCACGCTGCCCACGCCGACGAGAGCCAGCATCGACGAGTACAGCCGGACCTGCCTGCGGCGTCCAGGGTCACCCCGGTGGTGCCTGGCCATGACCACGGCACCGGCCACGACGTAGCCCAGACTCGTGATGGTGTTGACCGGCTGCGCGACCAACCCGGGGCGCAGTCGCTCGCAGTCGCTTGCCCCGATACGGCCCTGCGGCGGGTCCACCGCACCGTCGTTCACGTTGGACACGGCTCGGCACCTCCTGCATCTGTCCGACCTCTACCCCGACGCGGATATCGTCGCAGATGGATGCCCTGAGTCGAGGACCCCAACTCATCGGCGGCCGCCAAGCCGTTGCCAGACGGCCGTCAGGCCAGCAGCGCGGGTCAGACCGGCTCCCACGTGTGCACGGGTTCGTTGGTGTGCATCCGGGCCACATACTCCTGGGTCATCCGGCGCAGGGCCTCCCACCGGTCCAGGCCACGGGACTCGAATGCCCGCACCGCCGCGGACTGCCAGACGGCGCCGTTCTGGCCCGTCGTGCAGCGCCCCTCGATGATCCCCAGCAGCCGCTCCCGGATGCTGTCCTCGACCCCCAGCTCGCGCAGGCCCTCATGGGCATGCGGCAGGAGTCGGCGCAGGGCGAGCTCCCCCACCGGGACCTCACCCATCTCCGGCCAGTAGACCGAGGCGTCCATCCCGCGGATGGACGCACGGGTGAAGCTCTCCTCAGCCGCGCCGAAGGACATCCGCGACCACACCGGACGCTCCTCATGGGCCAGGTGATGCAGGGCCCCGAAGTAGAAGGCCGCGTTGGCGATGATGTCCACCACCGTCGGTCCCGCCGGGAGGACCCGGTTCTCGACTCGTAGGTGCGGATGGCCATGCGCCACGTCGTACACCGGGCGGTTCCACCGCCAGACCGTGCCGTTGTGCAGCCGCAGCTCATGCAGCGACGGGGTTCGACCCGCAGCCAACTCTGCCATGGGGTCCTCGTCGTCGACGACGGGGAGCAGGGCCGGGAAGTAGGTCAGGTTCTCCTCGAACAGGTCGAAGACGCTGTTCACCCACCGTTCGCCGAACCAGACCCGCGGCCGGACCCCCTGGGCCTTCATCTCCGCCGGGCGGGTGTCAGTGGCCTGCGTGAACAGGGCGATCCGGGTCTCGCGCCAGAGCTCGGACCCGAGGAAGAACGGCGAGTTGGCCCCCAGCGCAACCTGCGCGGCGGCCAGGCACTGGGCGGCGTTCCACGATGCCGCGAAGTCATCCGGGCTCACCTGCAGGTGGAACTGCACGCTCGTGCATGCAGCCTCGGGGGCGATGGAGTCAGCGAACACCTCGAGGTGTTCCCGCCCGCCGCGGATGTCGATGTGCAGGTCCTCGCCGCGCGCCAGGAGCAGCTGCTCGTCGAGCAGCGCGTACCGGGAGTTGCTGCTGATCGCCTCGGTGGTCATGTCCTCCGGGCGCAGGGTCGGCAGGATCCCGATCATCACCATCCCGGCGCCTTCGGCGCGAGCCCGCTCCTGGGCCGCGTTCAGCTGCTCGCGCATCTGCTCCTCGTACGTGCGCCCGCCATCGCCCACCATGCTCTGCGGCGGGATGTTGATCTCGAGGTTGTACCGGCCCAGCTCCTGGACGAAGGCCGGGTTGTCGATGCGGGCCAGCACCTCCTCGTTGCGCATGGCGGGCAGGCCATCGAGATCCACCAGGTTGAGCTCGACCTCCATCCCCGTGAGCGGAGCCTCGAACTCGAAGCGCTGCTCATCGCTGAGCATCTGGGCAAGGACATCGAGGCACTGGTGCACCTTGTCGCGGTAGCGCTGCCGGTCCTCCCGGCTGAATGCCCGCCCAGTCACGTCCTCGCCCATAGGGGAAGCGTGCCCCATCCGATCGCCCAAGGGCGGGCGGCGCGGCCGCCGCGGGCCACGAACTGAAGATCCTGGCCAGCCGCGCAGGCTCCCGGAGCCCTCGACGCACGTGCCGACGGCGGCACGCACCGTCGTGCGAACGCTGTGGCACTGTGCCACGATCGGACGGAATGGACCTGCTCGCCGCATGCGGGCACACCCCTTCGATGGGAGCGCTGACGATGCCCGACCTCGACAAGCCACCCGCCGACGACGCCGCCAGGTCCCCGCTTTCCGGGGGGGACCTGAGCCCGAAGATCATCATCGGGATCGTCATCGCCGTGGCGAGTCTGGTCTTCGTGTTCAGCAATACCGAGCGGGTGAGCTTCAAGTTCCTGTGGCTGGAGGTCTCGGCCTCCGGATGGGTGTTCCTCTTCCTGCTGCTCGCACTCGGGTTCCTGGCCGGCTTCCTGATCGGACGCAACCGCTACCGGCCCACGTAGCGCTGGTACGGGCTCCCCCGCGTGCCGACGCCGTCCGGGTCTACGCTGGAACTGGACCCGACCTCGGGAGGCAGCCGTGCGAGCCGGCGGGGCATTCGTCGGACTGGGACGCAATCCAGGTGGACTGGCGATCCTCCTGGCGGTGCTTGCGTTCGTCCTTGTCGCTGCGGTCCTCACCATCCCCGCCGGGCCTGTGCTGGGTTCGCCAGCCGTCGCTGGCGAGTCCTCCCCCACGCTGGTCCTGTTCCACGGCGAGGGCTGCCCCCACTGCGCCGCCGAGCGCGCGTGGCTCCAGGAGCTGGCCATCGAGTACCCGGACCTGCGGATCGAGCAGTACGAGGTCTGGAACGACGAGGCCAACCGAGAGGTCCTGCGCCAGTACGCCGCTGCGCTGGGCTTCCAGCCCAGTGGTGTTCCAGTCACGATCGTCGCCGATCAGGTCTGGATCGGGTTCAGCGACACGGTCGCTGCCGAGATCGAGTCCGCGGTGGCGGCAGCCAGCGCTGGCTCCGGTGCCCCGAGCCAGATCGAGCCGCCCCCAGCTGGCACCATCGACGTCCCCCTGCTCGGGACGGTCACGCTCGCCGGATCGTCACTGGTCCTGAGCACGGCGCTGATCGGATTCGCTGACGGGATCAACCCGTGCTCCCTGTGGGTGCTGGCAGTGCTGCTGGCGATCGTGCTGCACAGCGGTTCGCGCGGCCGGGTGCTGCTCGTCGGGTCGACCTTCCTGCTGGTCACCGCTGCGATGTACGGCCTGTTCATCGCAGGCATGTACAGCGCCCTTGACTACGTCTCTGGGCTGCCTGGATCCGGGCTGCGGTGGCGGTGGTGGCGCTGGCCCTGGGTGCGCTCCAGCTCAAGGACGGGATTGCGCCCGGAGTCGGACCCTCGTTGTCGATATCGCCATCACGGCGACCGAGGCTGTACCGGACGATGCGTGGCGTATCGCGGACCGACCGGGGGCTGCTCCCGACCCTGGCTGGCACGGCGGCGCTGGCCGTGGGCGTGTCACTGCTCGAGACCCCGTGCACAGCGGGGCTGCCCCTGATGTGGACGTCCATGCTCGCCGACCAGGAGGTGGCCACCGCCGCTGCGATCGCCCTCTTCGGCATCTACATGGCGGTGTTCCTGCTCGACGAGTTGGTGCTCTTCGGGGTGGCCGTCGTCACGATGCGGGCCACCCACGTCCAGCGGGGCCAGGGACAGGCGCTGAAGATCATCTCCGGGACGCTGCTGGTCACCCTGGCCATCGTCATGCTGCTGGCGCCCACGGCCATGACCCAGGCGGGCCCGAGCCTCGTGGTCTTCGCGGTCGCCGGCGTGCTGGCACTTCTCGTGTGGCTGGTCGCGCGGCATCGACGCCCCGTGCCTCCACGCCCCCGGGGATCCGGGTCAGACCCGGGTCGACTCCGATCGGGGTGACTGCGCGCCCGCGCGCGATGACGCATGCACCACGGCCAGCATCCCGCGCAGGAACACCGAGTTCAGCGGCTCGACGGCCCGTGCTGCAGTGGCCGGTCGGCTCGCGTGCAGGATTCCCAGGGCTCGGGCCAGGGCGTGCGGGCCGGCCCCGTCCAGGGTGTCGATCAGCAACTCGCCGAGCGTCCCCCGCTCGATGGCCATCGTCACCATCCGGTCGAAGGTGTTCTCGGGGGTGAACACCCGCGCCTCCCGCGGCACCATCGAGTGCGCGTCGAACCTGCAGACCTCATCGCAGACACCGCACCCCAGGCACTTCTCCGGGTCCACGATCGCCCAGTACTTGCGCTTGCCCTTGCCCTCGTTGTCGACCATCGTGATCGCCTGCGCAGGGCAGGCACGGAAGCACTTCTTGCACCCCCGGCACATGTCGAGGTCCACGTGCGCGAGCCAGTTCGAGCTGACGATCGCGCCGGTGATGCCATAGCGACGGATGGACTGCATCATCCCGCAGCAGCAGCCGTAGCAGTTGCACATGTAGCTGATGCCGCTCTTGACGTTGTCCGCCGTCTGGGCCAGCCCGGCTGCCTTCGCTGTCGACAGGATCTCCAGGCCCTCGTCGTTGGAGATGGGCTCGGCGATGCCCGCGCGCACGAGTGCATCGGCTGCGCCACCGAACGTCAGGCAGGTCCGGGTCGGGGCGTCGCAGGCCTCCCCGATGAGCGCGGCATGCGTCCGGCACGGGCACAGTGACACGGCCACGCTCGGCGCCTCCGAGACGATGTGCGTGGCCAGCTCCCAGTCGAGGACCTCGACCTGCGGGTCCTCCGGGAGCGACTCCTCGCGCACCAGCGAACGTCCGATCTGGGTGCTGCCCTGGAACACCGAATGCATGAACGACTCGTCGCCGTACATGTACTCGTGGAACAGCTCGGCAAGCTGCTCCATCGGGGCGTCCTCGCGCACCCGCATGAACGTGAACTCGAAGAACCCGATCACGACCGGCGCGAGCGCGACGTAGCGCTCCCCCTTGTGGTCGAGGTCCATGACAAGACCCTTGGCCGCCATCTCGTCGACGATCGGGCCCAGATCGGCCTCTGTGCGCCGGGTGCGCCGAGCCAGGGTCTTCATCGAGCAGACCGTGGGCATCCTGGCAGCGATCTGTGCCTCCTCCACGGAGAACAGCAGGCGCAGGATCTGTTGGAACACCGGGGAGTCCGGCGCCCCCGTGGGCATGCGGTCCAGCCGCTGCTGCAGGCGCTGGTAGGCGAGATCAGGATCGGCGAGGGTATGCCCCATGGCGGGCCTCCTTGCGAGATGGGCTCCCGTCCAGTCAATCCCCTTCCACCCCGCCGATCTCAGGGCCGAAGGTCACACGTCCATGCCGGAGCGTCGCGGCTGATCAGGTGTTCGCGCGGTTGACCCCCGACGCCGGTCCGTCAGCGCGTGCCGGAGGCCACCACGCGCCCCGACCACACGGACTTCGCTCCGGAGTCCCCCACCCGAACGACCCACACGAGCGCAGCCACAGCCACGATGACCGCAACGATCGCCACCACCATCCGCAGCCCGCGACGTGGCGCCGGACCACCCTCGGGGGTGCTCCGGTCGATCAGCCACAGGACGATCACGGCCAGCATCAGCGCCGCCGCGAACGCCGGCATGAGCTCGCCCAGCTCCTCGTGGTCGAATCCGGGCTCGGCCAGCCGATCGGCCATGGCCTCACCGGACTCCTTGGCGACGAAGCTGGCCCCGGCTGCGACCACGGATGCCCCGACGACGAGCCAACCGTAGCGACGGGAGAAGCGCGGCCAGATCGCCATCGCAATCAGGCCCAGTGCGGCCAGCGGGACCAGCACGACCGCGGCGTGCACGACCAGCGGGTGCACCGGCAGGCCGTTGATGAGGTCGAAGGGGCCCTCGGACCCAGCGGCAAGTACGTGGATGGCGTCCGTCCCTCGGGTCACGGTTCCTCCTGGGGCTGCTGGCAGGTGATGGCTGACCAGTCAACCACCGATGCCGCGGATACGACGCCGTGCGACACCCGCCGCACCGGGGGCCAATGCGGCCACGAGTGCGTCGGCATCGGTGACCGGGAGGTCGCACACGAAGCCCCGACAGGGATAGGCAGTCGGCAGGCCTCGGATGGCGGGCCGGTCGACCAGCAGCGGCACCGACGACGCTCCCTGCGCGCTGACCGCCACGACCAGTCCCGGTGACGTGGCCGCCAGCGCCGTGCGCTGCAGGTCCGACCCGGGTGCCGTCCCGGGGGCCGTCCCGGGGGCAGGATCGGGGTCCCGGTCCGGGTCCGGGTCGGGGTCGGGCAGCACCACAGCCACCTGGATCGGCCCGGCCAGCCGCGCGGTGACCGCGGACAGGGTCCATCCGGCGAAGCGCGGCGCCCGTCGTGCGATCGGGAGCAGCGCCGCCAGAGCAGCATCGGCGGCACGCAGGTACGTGGAGTCGCCGGTCAGCGCCCCCAGGGTCCGAAGCACCCCCGCGGTGGCCGAGGCCCCGGACGGGGTGACCCCATCGCTGGGGTCGGCCGGGCGCCGGACGAGCCGGGGAGCGTCCTCCGCGGTGTCGTAGTAGCTGCCCTGGGAATCCGGGAACCGGAGCAGGATCGTGTCGATGAGTGCCCTCGCCGTGGTGAACCAGCGGTGGTCGCCGGTCACCTGATAGAGCGTGAGCAGGCCCTCGGCCAGGTCGGCATAGTCCTCCAGGACTCCTGGTGCCTGCGTGCTGACAATGCCACCGAGGGAGATCCGCGCAAGATGGCCCGACTCGGGCTCCCAGTGCAGGTCGACGAGCAACTCGGCGCACTGGACCGCAGCTGCCGTCCAGTTCGGCTCGTCAAGGAGGGCACCGGCCTCAGCCAGGGCGGCGATGGCCAGGCCGTTCCACGCCGTGACCACCTTGTCGTCGCGCATGGGCTGCTCCCGACGGCTCCGGGCGGCCAACAGGGCCGACCGGCACGCCTCCCAACGATCGGGATCGTCGGGATCGGCGCGCAGCTGGAGCACGGAGGCGCCACGCTCGAACGTCCCGCCCCGGGTGACACCACACAGCGTCCCAACCCAGGCACCGTCTTCGGAGCCGAGGACGTCCACCAGCTCCCGGGGCGTCCATACGTAGGCCGCACCCTCTCGTCCCTCGCTGTCGGCATCCAGCGCTGAGGCGAACCCCCCGTGGGGGGTCCGCATGTCGGCGAGCAGGAACTCGGCGGTCTGGGTGACGATCCGTCGCGCCAGGGGGTCCCCTGTCGCCCGCCACCAGTGCAGGTAGGCCCGCAACAGCTGTGCATTGTCGTAGAGCATCTTCTCGAAGTGCGGGACGACCCAGTCCGCGTCGACGCTGTAACGCGCGAAGCCACCGGCCAACTGGTCGTACACACCACCGCGAGCCATCGCGTGCATCGTCACCGAGGCCATCGCCAGGGCGCGATCGTCAGGCTGGCCGGCAGCGCGGGTCAGGGCATCGGCACGCAGCAGGAACTCCAGCACCATCGACGGCGGGAACTTCGGTGCGCCGCCGAAGCCACCCCGAACGGCGTCGAACTCCGCGGCGAGCACACCCACCGCCCGGGTCACGTCAGCCAGTTCCGGCTCGCCTGCGGACGGACCCGCCGGCTGGGCGCGCCGCTCGAGCGCGGCGTGGATCTGGTCCGCTGCCCCGTCGACCCGGGACCGATCCGTGCGCCAGACGTCGTCGACCCCGCGCAGGACATCGGTGAAGGACGGCATCCCGCCGTGGGCGACCGGGGGGAAGTAGGTGCCGGCGAGGAATGCGCGCGCGTCGTGGTCGAGGAAGACCGTCATCGGCCACCCGCCTCGCCCGGTCAGGGCCTGGGTGGCCTCCATGTAGACGGCGTCGATGTCCGGGCGCTCCTCCCGATCGACCTTGATGGAGACGAACCTGTCGTTCAGCAGCGCGGCCGTTCCGGCATCCTCGAATGACTCGTGGGCCATCACATGGCACCAGTGGCAGGCGGCGTACCCGACCGACAGCAGGATCGGCACGTCCCGACGGCGGGCCTGCGCGAACGCCTCGTCGCACCAGGGCCACCAGTCGACCGGGTTGTCCGCATGCTGGTGCAGGTACGGCGAGAGTGAGTCGCGCAAGCGGTTGGCCATGGGCCGATTCTCGGTGACATCTCGGCCCACCGCTTGATGGATTCCTCGGCTACGCTTCTGCTGGATGGTCGTGCTCCGGCGATCCGCGAGATTGGTTGACCCGATGCGAGTTCTGACCGTAGCCGCCAGCGCCCTGGCGATCGCCTGCCTCGCGGTGCCGGCCGTGCCAGCGATGGCGACCGAGGCGGACGGGACTGTCGAGCCTGCGTCGCTGTCCTCGGTCGATGTCGCCATCGCCAATCGCCTGGCCGTGCCGCCGGTTCCACCCATCGGGACCGCGCCCCCGCCGCCAGTGGCCGAGCCACCCAGCACGCGACTGCCCGCTGACCCGCCGCCCACGGCGGACGCACCTGCGCCCCCCAGCCAGCCCGCCGTCACCTCGTCGCCCGCGCCACAAGACGGGCTCTCCCCCGAATTCGCGCCGAATCCGCTGGGCGCACCAACGCCGGTCCTTCCCGCTCCTGAACCGGTCGGCTATGACGTGTCGTGGCCCCAATGCGCCCAGACCCTGCCGACGGTGCTGGCCTTCGGCGTGGTGGGAGTGAACGGTGGCCTGGCCAACAACACGAACCCGTGCCTGTCGTCGCAGTTGTCATGGGCGGCCGGTGCGCTCGGGCAGACCCGTGAGCCGCCAGTCGCGCTCTACGTGAACACAGCGAACCCACCTCCCGCGCAGGCAGCCTGGTGGCCGTCATCGAACAGCTACCCGGTGGGATCCGGATCGATGGTGGCGAACCCCTACGGGGCCTGCACTGGCGGCCAGAGCCCGGCATGCTCCTACATCTACGGCTACGCCAAGGCCCACGACAATGCCACCATCCGAGGGGTGCCCAATCCCGCCAGCTACTTCTGGTGGCTCGACGTCGAGACCGACAACAGCTGGTCGTCCGACGAGATCGCCAATCGTGCCGCGCTCGAGGGGATGACCCACTACTACCTGGACATCCTGAAGGTGGCTGGGGTGGGCATCTACTCGACCGGCTACCAGTGGGCGCGGATCGTGGGCGGCCTGGGAGCGGTGACCAGTGGCACGTCGCTCGTTGGCCCCAGCAACCTGAACGGCCTGCCGAGCTGGCTCGCGGGTGCCAGTTCGTTGGCCGGGGCCCGGGCCAACTGCCACCAACCCGCTCTGACCGGCGGGACGGTCACCGTCACCCAGTACGTCATGGACGGCCTGGACCACAATTTCAGCTGCCCCTGAGGGCACCGGGCACTGGGCGGGGACGGGCCCCAGAGGGGTTGGTCCGGTTCATCCCGGCGTGCGCTCGATACGATTCGAGGAGCGCACCGTCGAGGAGGCACCCACCGTGGCCGTTGCCGAACAGGGCGAGTCCATCGCACAGCTCACCGGGGTGACCAAGACATTCGGTGAGGGTGAGGCCGCGGTCCATGCCCTGCGTGGCATCGACCTCACCCTGAAGGCCGGTGAGGTCGTGGTCGTCCTCGGCCCATCCGGATCGGGGAAGACCACCCTGCTCAACATCGTCGGCGGGATCGAGACGGCGACCTCTGGCGAGGTTCGCCTCGGTGGCACCTCCCTGGCCGACAAGGGCTTCGAGGAGCTGGCAACAATCCGCCGGGAGAACGTCTCGTTCATCTTCCAGTTCTTCAACCTGATCCAGACGCTGACCGCAGCCGAGAACGTCCAGGTCATCGCTGAGCTCACTGAGCGGGTGGAGCGCGCAGACCTCGACGACCGCGTGGCGACGGTGATCTCCGATGTGGACCTGACCGATCGCGCCGACCACTTCCCCGGCCAGATGTCCGGCGGGCAGCAGCAGCGGGTGGCGATCGCGCGGGCCCTGGTGACCGGTCCCAAGCTCCTGCTGTGCGACGAACCCACAGGGGCCCTGGACCTGGATACCGGGCGCACCATCCTGGCGCTGCTCCAGCGGACAGCCCGCGATGACCACCGGTGCGTGGTGATCGTCACGCACAACCAGGGAATCGCCGTGATGGCCGACCGGGTTCTCCGGGTCCATGACGGGTCCATCGCCGACGAGACCGTGCAGGTGGCCGGTTCGGCCCAGGACGTGAACTGGTGATGGGGCGGCACCCAGCCCTGCGGACCAAGCTGCGCCGGGACATCCGGCGGACCTGGCCCCTGTTCACTGCGCTGGTTGTGATGGTCATGCTCGGAATCGCCCTCTACGGGGCGGCGGACAACTCCTACCGGAACCTGCAGGGCTCCTACGACAATGCGTTCGAGGTGCAGGGCATCCCCGACCTGTTCGTGACGGGCGGCGACGTCGAGGCGTACGCTGCCGCAGCCGCCCAGGATCCGGATGTGGCCGCCACCCGGATCCGGACGCAGGCCGACCTGCCCATGCAGGTCACCTCCGACGAGGGGACCGACCGGTTCGTCGGGCGTGTCGTCGGCTACCCGGAGTCCGGGACCCCCGAGGTGGCCAGCCTGACCGTCCTGTCCGGGGCCTCCAATCCGGCGCCGGGCTCGGTGCTGCTCGAGGAGCACATGGCTGGTTCGTTCGGCCTGACCGAGGGCGACCCGGTGACGCTGACGACCGCCGCGGGTCCGGTTGACGTCGAGGTCGCCGGGGTGGTGTCCAGTGCCGAGTACCTGTGGCCCGCACCCGACCGGCAGAACATCATCGTCCCGCCCAAGTCCTTCGGCGTGGTGTTCGCCACCGAGGCAGATGCACTCGCCTGGTCGGGAGCCCCCGAGAACCAGGCACTCGTCCTGCTGACCGAGGCGGGCCGGGCTGACCCGGCCGTCCTCGAGGACCTGCGCACCGCAGCGATCGCCGCCGGGGCGGTCGAGGTGCTCGACCGTGAGCAGCAGCCCTCCAACGCCCTGCTCCAGGAGGACATCTCCGGGTTCGAGCAGATGGCGGTGGCATTCCCTGCCCTGTTCCTGTCGGCGGCAGCCCTGGTCCTGTACGTGCTGCTGACCCGTCGGGTCGCCGAGGAGCGGCAGGTGATCGGTACCCTGCGAGCCGCCGGCATGCGCGGGCGGACCATCGGGTGGCACTACATGTCCTACGGCCTGCTCGCGGGCGTCATCGGTGCCCTGCTCGGCCTGCCGATCGGGATGGCCATGGCCGGCGGGATGTCGCGCATGTACGCCGACATCATCGGGCTGCCCGAGCAGCTGACCATCTTCGGCGGCTTCGGCGGTCGGACCCTCGTGGTGGGACTCACGTTCGCGGTGCTCGCCACCGGCCTCGCCGCCCTGGCCCCAGCGCGCCGGGCAGCCCGGACGCTGCCGGCCGAAGCCATGCGCGGGGAGATTCCCAGCGCGCATGTGGGCCGCACGTGGTCCGAGCGGCTGGTTCCGGGGATGGGTAGCGCTCCGGCCACGTGGCGGATGATCGTGCGCGGGATCGGGCGCAACACCAAGCGCACCGTCTTCTCCGCCACGGGGGTGGCGCTGGCCCTGATCCTCGTGCTGGTCTCCTGGGCGATGCTGGACACGATGGACAACCTGATCTCCGTCCAGTTCGACGACGTCAGCACGGCCAACGGACAGGTGCTCTACGCCGAGCCGGTCACCGATGCCCAGGTCGCCGAGTTGGCCAGCGTCGATGGAGTCGCGGACGTCGAGACCGTCCTCACGATGCCGGTGTCCATCGAGTCCGGTGGACAGGTCTATTCGACGCAGATGACCGGCTACGACCCGGACACGGTGATGCACGGATTCATCGACGAGGGCGGCGACCCAGTCGCCCTGCCCTCCGACGGCGTGCTGGTCGATGCCGGCATCACCGCCCAGATCGAGGACCTCGAACCCGGTGACACCGTCGCCCTGACCCTCGGCTCCGGTCCCCGCGCCACCACGGTCGACGCCCAGGTCGCGAACTTCACCTACCAGCCCCTGGGCACCTTCGTGAGCGCCGAGAAGTCGTGGCTGGCCGCCCAAGTGCCAGATGCCCCGGAAGCGACAGCGCTGCTGACCACCGTCGACGGGGCCGATCCCGACGCGGTCCGGCAGGACGCAAGCGAGCTCGCCGGGGTGCTGGCCTACGTGGACACCTCGGCTCTGGCCGATGTCTACGACGAGTACTCCGGGCTCTTCTACGTGTTCATCGGCGCCATGCTCGCCCTCGGCGCGGCCATGGCCTTCGCGATCATATTCACGACGATGACCGTCAACATCGTGGAGCGCAGGCGCGAACTGGCCACCATGCGGGCCGCGGGGGTCAGCTATCGGGCGATCTCCCGCGTCGTCGGCGGCGAGAACCTCCTGGTGGCCGCCATGGGCGTCATCCCGGGGCTGATCCTGGGGGTCGTCTCTGCCAGGTTCATGCTGCAGACCTACTCCAGCGACCAGTTCACGCTCGACCTGTACGTCCGCCCGCTGACGCTCCTGCTGGCGGCTCTGGCGATCATGTCGGTCGCCGCCCTGTCCCAGGTGCCGGGCCTGCGCGCGGTCCGGACGATGGACGTCGCCCAGGTGGTCCGCGAGCGCGCGGCGTAGGCAGTGCGTCCAGGCTCGTACGGCTCAGGCGCGTCCGGCTCAGGCTCCGCTCGGGTCCCGCAGCAGCGCGACGACCAGGAACTGGCCAGAGCGGGGTGCAATCCCGTCGGCCAGCAGGGGCTGGCCGGGCCGACGTCGATGTGACGGAATCGCACTTCCCTGACAGGCTCCTCCCATGCCGAACGCACTGATCGTCGTCGACGTCCAGCAGGGTTTCGCCGACGCGGCGTGGGGCCGGCGCAACAACCCTGCAGCCGAGGACCACATCCGAGCCCTGCTGGCGGGGTGGCGCGCGGCTGGGGAGCCGATCATCCTGGTGCGCCACGACTCCCAGGAGCCGGGCTCGGCGCTGGCCCCTGGGCAGCCCGGCAACGCGCTGCAGCCGGGGGTCGACGGCCCCCACGACCTGCTGGTGACCAAGAGCGTGAACAGCGCCTTCCACGGCACTCCGGACCTCGATGCGTGGCTGCGGGAGAACGAGGTGGAAACGGTCACCGTGTGTGGGATCACCACGAACCACTGCTGTGAGACCACAGCACGGATCGCCGGCAACCAGAGCTACGAGACCTACTTCGTTCTGGATGCCACCCACACCTTCGACCGGGTCGGACCGGATGGGATCACCGTGAGCGCCGAGGACCTGGCGCGCGCCACCGCCGCCAGCCTCCACGACGAGTTCGCCACGGTGATCACAACCCAGCAGGCCCTGCAGCTGGTTGCTGGCTGATCGCGGACCGTCGCGCCGGGCTCGAGCCGGGCTTGGGTCAGGGCTCGACGGTGGTTCCCTGCTCCCGGGCCAGCCAGGGGGCGAGGTACGTCACTGCTGCGCGCGCCGGCGCGCCCGCCACGCTGCCCACGCGCCGGTGCTCCACAGCGCCCACACGACCAGGATGGGCTGGAAGAACAGGCGGATGAGCCGCGCCTGATCGGTGTCCAGGCCGAAGGCGTCGGTCCCGGTGACGTACTGCGAGATGTTGCCCGGGAAGATGGCCACGAAGAACGCCGCGACGATCCATCCGACGACGGCCCGGTGCCTGGTCAGCAGGATCAGCGACAGCCCCAGCACGATCTCGACCACCCCCGAGGCGAGGACCACGAAGTCCGGGTCGAGTGGAAGCCACGTCGGCACCTGCGCCTGGAACGTCTCCCGCGACGGGCCGAGGTGGCCCACCCCGGCGTAGACGAGGAACCCACCCAGGACCACTCGAGCGATCGTCCGCGGGAGGGACCTGGGGGCCAACGACGACAGCGAGGTGGTCGAGGCAGTGGCAGTGGATGGCGTCACCTTCGTGAGTCTAGGTCGCGGCCCGGGGCGCCGCCCCCGATACGCTCGCCCCAGGTGCGCCCAGGACCGGAGGAGGCTGCCGTGGACGACACTCGACCGATCGTCGACGCCGTCGTGATCGGTGGTGGGATCGCCGGGGTCGCGGCTGCGCACTACCTGGCCGCTGCAGGCGCCCAGGTCACGGTGCTCGATCAGGAGCCTGCCCTGGCCCAGCACACCACGGGGCGCTCTGCGGCCATGTACCTGGAGAACTACGGATCCACCCCAGTGCGGCGGCTTGTCCTGTCCAGCCGGTCCTTCCTCGAGGCGCCGCCTGCGGGACTCGCTGACGCCGCGCTGCTGTCCCCGCGACCGGCACTCGAGGTGGGCGGTCCCGAGGATGTCGACCGCCTGCGTGAGCGGGCCCGGCAGGGCGCGGCCCTCGTGCCCGGCATCCGGTTCCTGACCCCGCAGGAGGCCGTGGCTGCCTGCCCGGCCCTGCGCCTGGACGTGCTTGGCGGGGCGGTGCTGGCACCTGGCTGCATGGACCTGGATGTCATGGCCCTGCACCAGGCGTTCGTCCGCGGGCTGCGCCGGGCCGGCGGCTCAGTGCAGACTGGCGCACCGGTGGTCGGGCTCGAGCGGATCCCCGGGGGCTGGCAGGTGCAGACACCGGAGGGTGCGATCACAGCCCGGATCGTCGTCAACGCCGCCGGCGCGTGGGGCGATGTCGTGGCGGCCATGGCCGGGGTGGCACCGGTCGGGCTCCGGCCGCTGCACCGGACCGCGTTCACGGTCCCCGCACCCGAGGGGGTGGCCGCCCGCGGGTGGCCGTTGGTGCACGACATCGACGAGCGCTGGTACGTCAAGCCCGAAGGTGCCGACCTGCTGTGCTCACCGGCCGACGAGACCCCCGCGGAACCCGGAGACGCGCGGCCCCGCGAGCAGGACGTGGCCCTCGCCCTGGACCGGATCAACAGGGCCACGACTCTTGACGTGCGCCATGTGCGCACGGCGTGGGCGGGGCTGCGGACGTTCGCCCCGGATCGTGTGCCGGTCGTCGGCGAGGATGCCGACGCACCCGGATTCATCTGGGTCGCTGGCCTCGGCGGCTACGGCATCATGACCGCACCGGCGGTGGGCATGCTCGCCGCCGGCGCAGCACTCGGGCGTGCCCTGCCCCCGGAGCTGGCCGACCGAGGTGTCGATCCGGCCGACTACTCCGTGATGCGTTTCCGCTGAGTCAGCGGATGGCTGCACGATCGATCCCAGCCAGCTGGCCGTTGCGCGCTGACCGCACCGGCGCTCGACGGGTCCCACTGCCTTCATCCGCCCGTGCCCACCTGGGCAACAGAGGCTTTGGTCCTGCCGCGAGGGGACATCAGTGCCTGATACCGGGGCGCACGGCGTGGCAACGTCATAGGTGAGGTGAGGAGCCCACATGAGCGAGCCTGCCCTTGATGTCAGCGACCTGCGGTTCTCCTACGGCGACAAGTCCGCCGTCGACGGGGTCTCGTTCAGCGTCGCACCGGGTGAGACGCTGGGACTGCTCGGCCCGAACGGCGCCGGCAAGTCCACCACGATCAAGATGATCATCGGCCAGCTCAAGCCCGACGCCGGCTCGATCACCGTCCTGGGCGGGCGGATGCCTGAGGAGCGCAACCATGTGCAGGCATGGATGGGTGTCTGCTTCGAGGAGAAGAACCTCTACGCGGCGATGTCCGCCGCGGAGAACCTGACCTTCTTCGGCAAGTTGTTCGGGCTGAAGTCGATCGACGTCGACGGGCTGCTCGAGCGGGTGGGCCTGCTCGACCGGCGAAACGACCGGGTCTCGTCGTTCAGCAAGGGCATGCGCCAACGGCTCATGATGGCCCGCGCGCTGGTCAACACCCCCGACCTGCTGGTCCTCGACGAGCCGACCGACGGGCTGGACCCGGTCTCGGCCATCGGGATCCGCGACCTCGTCCGCGCTGAAGCTGCCCGCGGCGCAGCGGTGCTGCTCACCACGCACGACATGCACGAGGCCGACGACCTGTCCGACCGGGTGGCCTTCATCAATGCCGGGCGGATCCTGGTCGTCGAGACACCGGAGAACCTGAAGCTCCAGCACGGAACCCGGGCAGTGACCCTGCGCCGGCGGATCGGTGCGACGGTGTCCGAGGAGAGCATCTCGATGGAGGATCCGGAGACCCCGGGGCGGGTCGCCGCCGCGCTGGCCGATCCCGACCTGCTCACCATGCACACCCGGGAGGCGACGCTGGAGGACGTCTTCGTGGAGTACGCCGGAAGGGGGCTGGCCGGATGAGCGCACCCGCCGCAGCGCCTCTGGAGCCGTCGACGGCGATCGGCTCCGGGACCCGGCACGCGCGGCCCAGTTCCGCCACCATCATCCGGGCGATCGTCGCCAAGGACGCCGTCGCGTTCCGGCGCAACCGCTTCCTGATGCTGATCACGTTCCTGGTCCTGGTCGCCTGGGGGATCCTGTACCAGTTCCTGCCCACGACAGTCGACGAGACCTTCCCCGTCGGGATCGTCATCGAGCAGGACGCGCTGCCATCGGGCGCGAACGTCTCCCCAGAGACGCTGGAGTCGGCTGACGGGACCGGCGTCACGGTGGCGCTGTACCCGGACGCCGCCGCCCTCGAGGCAGCCGTGACCGCCGGCGATGAGGTCTCCGCGGGCATCCTGATCCCCTCCGGGTTCGCCCAGGACGCAGCCAACGGCCTGACGCCGACGGTCACCCTCGTCGTGCCCGCCGGGCTGCCGCCACAGTTCCAGACGTTGCTCGGCTCGGCGGTCGCGGAGATCGGCTATGCGCTGAGCAACACGCCGGTCCCGGTCGATCTGGCCACGAGCACCACGATCGTGGGCACTGATCGGGTGGGCGACCAGATCTCCCTGGCCGAGCAGATGCGCCCGATGATGCTCATCATCGTGCTGATGCTGGAGGTGTTCGCCCTTGCGACCCTCGTGGCCGGCGAGATCGCCGAACGCACCGCCGTGGCGATCCTGGCCACGCCCGCGTCGGCCGGTCAGCTGATCTCGGCCAAGATGCTGTTCGGCACGGTCATGGCCTTCTCCGAGGCGGTGATCGTCGGGATCCTCATCGGGGCGTTCGGCACAAGCCCCGCACTGATTCTCGTCGCGCTGTTCCTGGGGGCCATCGTGGTCACCGGGCTGGGCCTGCTCGCCGGGTCCTTCGGACGCGACTTCATGGACACGCTCATCCTGGGCATCCTGCTGATGATCCCGCTGATGATCCCCGCCATGGCCGCGCTCTTCCCGGGCGCCGGCCCCGACTGGGTGAAGCTGATGCCCACCTACGGAATCGTGGAGGTCGTCGTCGGAGCCAGCGCCGGGACGCTGGCCTGGGCTGACGCCGTCGGCCCGCTGCTCATGCTGGCGGCGTGGGGCCTGGCCCTCGGCGCCCTCGGTGCGGTGGCCCTCAGGAGAAGGGTGGCCCGGCTATGACCACATCATTGGCACCCACGCCGACCCCGGCAGCGCCGGTGCGGCCCACCCTGGGCTCACCCACGAGGCGCGTGTTCACGATGCTCGCCCGCGAGTTGAAGCTCGGACCACGCTCCCCTGTTGTCCTGCTGGCCGTGGTCCTGCCACTGCTCATGACGTTCCTCGTGGCCTCCGTCTTCGGCGGCCTCCTGGAGTCCCAGCCCCGGCTGGGCATCCATTCGCCCGAGCCGACCTCCCTCAGCTCATCGGCCGCCGCGCTCGACGGCATCCGCTCGGTCGACTACGACAGCGCCGAGGCCATCCGCGCCGACGTCGCCGACCACGACCTCGATGCCGCCCTCATCCTGCCCGCCGGCTTCGACCAGGCAGTGGCCGCCGGCGAACCGGTCCAGGTCAGTTACCTGGTGTCCGGCCAGGCGCTGGCCTCCGATCGGGCGGTGCTCACCGTGACCGTGACCGCGCTGATCCGTGAGCTCACGGGCGCGGAGTCCACCGTGGTGGTCGACGTGATCACCGTGGGCGCAGAGGACTTCGTTCCGATCGGCGACCGGATGATCCCCCTGCTGGTCGTCTACGCGGTGGTGGTGGCCGCCCTGTTCGTACCAGCTGCGTCGATACTCGACGAGCGGACCAAGGGCACACTGAACGCCATCCTGGCCACCCCCGCCTCCATGACCGAGGTGCTGACCAGCAAGGCGTTGTTCGCCTCGGTCCTGTCGGTCCTGATGGGGGTCGTGACACTGGTCATCAACCAGGCGTTCTCCGGGGAGATCCTGGGGATCGTGCTGGCCCTGCTGCTCGGGACGTTCATGCTGGTCGAGATCGGGCTGATCATGGGTCTGTGGGTCCGGGACATGAACACCCTCTATGCGTGGATGAAGGCTGGTGGGATCCTGATCGTGCTGCCGGGCCTGATCGCCCTGTTCCCCACGTGGCCCCAGTGGATCTCGATGCTGGCACCGACGTACTACTTCCTGCAGCCCATCTACGACCTGTCCGTCGGCGGGGCCACGCTGTCCGCGGTGCTCCCGACGCTCGGACTCTGCCTGCTGATCGGGCTCGCACTGCTGCCCGTGCTCTGGTGGTCGGCCGTGTCCACGGAGCAGCGCCGGCTCCAGGGCTGAGCGGGTCCAGCGGCCGAAAAGCGCTACTGCGTGGGGTTTCTCACATGCGGGGAGACTTCATGCAAGCGACTCCCGTGTGCGACAGTCGTTGTCATGTACTCGCAGTTCGACCTCGTCGCTGGGGACGGCACGCGGCTCACGGCGTGGCACAACAACAGCATCTACGGTCCGCGCGTCCTGGTCTGCAACGGTATGGGCGTACCGGCCGAGGCGTGGCCACGGCTGATCGCTGATGACTGCCGCTACCAGGTCGCTGGCTGGAACCAGCGCGGCGTGCTCGGCTCGGACCGACCAGCCGATCCCGCTCGTATCGAGATCGAGGACCACGTCGCTGACGCGGTCGCGCTGCTCGACGCCCTCAACTGGCCGGACGCGATCGTGGTCGCCTGGTCGCTCGGAGTGAACGTCGCCTTCGAACTGGCCAACGAGCATCCGGATCGGGTCGCGGGGATCCTGTCGGTGGCCGGCGTCCCCGGCGGGACCTTCGACACGATCCTCGCCCCGCAACTGGTTCCCCGGCCACTGCGTAGGCCGCTCGGGGTGGGAATCGTCCGGACCGGCCGTGCGTTGGGTTCGCAGTTGAACATGCTCAGTCGCGTGGTGCCGAGGGGGCGACCGTTCGCGGAGGTGATCCGGCACAGCGGGATCGTGCTGCCGATCGCAGAGGTGAAGGACGTTCAGCCCTGGACCGACGCGTTCTTCGCCCAGGACTGGGATTGGTACTTCAACCTCGCCCTCGCCCTCGAGCGGCACGGCCGGATCGACCCCTCCTTCATCGAGGTGCCGGTCACGATCGTCGCTGGAGCCATCGATGCCCTGACCTCCATGGAGGACGTGCTGGCCTACGCGCGGGAGGTCCAGAATGCCGAGGTGCACGTGCTGGCGAGTTCGCACTGCGTGCCCCTGGAGCACCCGGATCGGATCATGACCATGCTGGACGACCTCGTGGACCGGATCGAGGCCCATCACGCCGGACAGTCCTACCTCGCGCGCTGGGCCGACCTGGCACCGGAGACTCGCGAGTTCATCGACCTGCGCAGCTCCGATCCGACGCCGGTCGCGGACGCGCCTCCCGAGGCGATGGCCGTCGTGCTGGATGTGCGCACCGGGACGCCGGTCGCCGACGTGCCCACGAAGGCTGCTTCTCACGCGGACGACCACCTGAGCGCCTGAGCGCCTGAGCGCCTGAGCACCCGAGCGCCACAGCGCCCGAGCGCCACACGCCCGCACCGCCCGAGCGCCACGTTCCCGCACCGCCCGCACCGCCCGCACCGCCCGCACCGCCCGCACCGCCCGCACCGCCCGCACCGCCCGCACCGCCCGCACCGAAACGGGCACGTGGCCGCCCAACGAGGGTCAACAACACGCCAGCTGCAGG
>JAQBEX010000127.1:0-21563 GCA_032123675.1 Actinomycetes bacterium | reverse complement strand
GCGATCACGACCGGGTACTCCAACGCCCGATCCGAGGGCTACAACCGGCTGGCCAAGCACGTCGGACGCAACGCCTTCGGCTTCCGCAACGTCGACAACCAACGCCAACGCATACGCTGGGCCTGCACCCGCCAACACCGGCGGGCCTCAGTCAAGAACACCCAGATGCCCGCTCAA
This sequence comes from Actinomycetes bacterium, assembly GCA_032123675.1. Taxonomy (GTDB): domain Bacteria; phylum Actinomycetota; class Actinomycetes; order S36-B12; family CAIYMF01; genus Prado023. The sequence continues at coordinate 21,386 of JAQBEX010000127.1, read as the reverse complement.
GTTTGAAGAGCCGAATTACCACCCCGGACTGGTGCATTTGCTCAGACACACCTCGACGCACTACTAGGCCAAATGGCGGCACTTCGACTTTGAGCGTGGTTGGGGTGTTCACGCCGTGTTCTTGACGGTCGCGGCGAGCAGGATACGGGCCCGGTAGTTGCGGTGGTTGAAGAGAGCGTCCCGCCGAGCACCTGGATCGAGTCTGGCCGGACACCGGTCCCATGGGAATCATCTAGTCCGAGAACGGCGACCGCACTTCTGGGCGCCCCCGTCGTTTTGGTGCTCAGGCCGGGCAGGCCGGAGACTTGACGAGCGTTGCGTCTGCGCGTCCCCGTTCGTCGGCCCTCCAGGGCCAGCCACGGGTGCGCTCAACGCGAAGCACGTCCGACTCGATCGGCCGACCATCGGCCGCCTGAGCGAAACCCGACGAGCAGCAAGGTGTGGATCAGTAGCTTATGGCCAAGAAAGAGGGTGCCATCGAACTCGAGGGCACGATCCGCGAGTCCCTCCCGAACGCGATGTTTCGGGTGGAGCTCGACAACGGTCACAAGGTGCTGGCCCACATCAGCGGCAAGATGCGCCAGCACTACATCCGCATCCTGCCCGATGACCGGGTGGTCGTGGAGCTCTCGCCCTACGACCTGACTCGCGGACGGATCGTCTACCGGTACAAGTGACACACGTCCTCCGGGTTCCACCGGTGGTGAAGGCTGCGAGGAAAGAGCGATGAAGGTCAAGCCCAGCGTCAAGAAGATCTGCGACAACTGCAAGGTGATCCGCCGTCACGGTCGCGTGATGGTGATCTGCGAGAACCCCCGGCACAAGCAGCGCCAGGGCTAGTCGCAGCCCGCCCATCCGGCGGGTACCGCGCACCAACTCAACAGCACGACCGGCAGCGCGCCACCTGGCGCGTCCCACCCGGGAGACCGGGGTGGGGGCCACAACTGAACAACGCGTGATCCCGTCATCCCGACTCAGGGCCCCTGCCAGGGCCCTCGGGGACGCCACCCCCGGCCCGGAGGCTGGGGACCCACCACAAAGGGCGGTGGGACCGGTCACGTGTCCAAACCTCCGGCGTTAACAGGAAGAAGGTTCCCGCCCGATGGCACGTCTAGTCGGCGTCGACCTCCCGCGCGACAAGCGCATCGAGATCGCGCTCACCTACATCTATGGCATTGGCCGTTCCCGATCGGCGGAGATCCTCGCCGCGACCGGGGTCAGCCCCGATCTGCGCGTCAAGGACCTCACCGACGCGGAACTGGTCCCGCTTCGCGACTTCATTGAGGGAAACCTCAAGGTTGAGGGTGACCTCCGTCGTGAGGTGGCCGCCGACATCCGCCGCAAGGTGGAGATCGGCTGCTACCAGGGCATCCGGCACCGCCGGGGCCTGCCGGTCCGCGGGCAGCGCACACACACCAACGCCCGTACCCGCAAGGGTCCGCGCAAGACGGTCGCCGGCCGCAAGAAGGTTGGCAAGTAGTAGTCCGACTGGTCCGGGTGGACACCTGCCCATCGCGGCGTCCCGCTCCCTGACAGGAGCGGCGACGCCGACCAGCGGACCGATGACCTCACGCAAAGGAATGCAATGCCCCCCAAGACTCGCCAGAGCACGGCCAAGACCAAGGTCCGTCGCAAGGAGAAGAAGAACGTGGCCCACGGCCACGCGCACATCAAGTCGACGTTCAACAACACGATCGTGTCGATCACTGATCCCTCGGGTGCGGTGATCGCCTGGGCCTCCAGTGGCCAGGTCGGGTTCAAGGGTTCGCGCAAGTCGACCCCGTATGCCGCGCAGATGGTGGCCGAGGCCGCCGCCCGTCGCGCCATGGACCATGGCATGAAGAAGGTCGACGTCTTCGTCAAGGGTCCCGGTTCCGGCCGGGAGACCGCGATCCGGTCGCTTCAGGCGACTGGCCTGGAGGTCGGTTCGATCTCCGACGTCACCCCCATTGCCCACAACGGCTGCCGGCCCCCCAAGCGCCGTCGCGTCTGACCCGAAGGAACACGATCATGGCTCGATACACAGGGGCAGACTGCAAGCGCTGCCGCCGAGAGAAGACCAAGCTGTACCTCAAGGGCAGCAAGTGCGATGGGCCCAAGTGCCCGATCGAACTGCGCCCGTTCCCGCCCGGCCAGCACGGCCGCGCGCGGACCAAGGACAGCGAGTACCTGCTCCAGATGCGCGAGAAGCAGAAGTGCGCGCGGATCTACGGGGTTCTGGAGAAGCAGTTCCGGGGCTACTACGAGGAGGCCCAGCGCAAGCAGGGCAAGACGGGTGACAACCTGCTCAAGATCCTTGAGACCCGGCTGGACAACGTCGTCTACCGCGGCGGGTTCGCCAAGAGCCGCGACATGGCCCGCCAGCTGGTGGGTCACGGTCACATCACGGTCAACGGCCGGAAGGTCGACATCCCGTCATACCGGGTGGCGCCGTCGGACATCGTCGAGGTGCGCGCGTCCTCGCGTGAGCTGACCCCGTTCGTGGTCGCCCACGCCGAGGCCGGTGAGCGCCCCGTGCCGGCGTGGCTCGAGGTCTCGCCCAGCCAGATGCGCATCCTCGTGCACTCGGTCCCGGAGCGTGGCGCGATCGACACCGCCGTCCAGGAGCAACTGATCGTCGAGCTCTACTCGAAGTGACCCCAGTCGCGTGGCGGCCCCCGCCCCCGCGCGACCCAGCCTTGCAGCACGTGGCGTCAAATGGTGGGCGCCCCGGAAAGGAACGGTAACCCGTGCTTATTGCCCAGCGTCCGACCCTCAACGAGGAGCGCATCAGCGACCACCGTTCGCGGTTCGTCCTGGAGCCCCTCGAGCCGGGCTTCGGCTACACCCTGGGGAACTCGCTGCGCCGGACGCTCCTGTCGAGCATCCCCGGCGCTGCAGTCACCAGCATCCGGATCGAGGACGTGCTCCACGAGTTCACGACCATCCCGGGTGTCAAGGAGGACGTCACTGAGATCATCCTCAACCTCAAGGAGCTCGTCGTCTCCTCGGAGCATGACGAGCCGGTCGTGATGTACCTGCGCAAGCAGGGCCCGGGCGTCGTGACCGCGGCCGACATCGCGCCGCCGGCCGGCGTGGAGGTCCACAACCCGGACCTGCACCTGGCGACGGTCAACTCGAAGGGCAAGCTCGAGATCGAGCTGGTCGTCGAGCGGGGTCGTGGCTACGTCACCTCGGCGGCCAACAAGCTGCCCGGCCAGGAGATCGGCCGCATCCCGGTCGACTCGATCTACTCGCCGGTCCTGAAGGTGACCTACAAGGTCGAGGCGACCCGGGTCGAGCAGCGCACCGACTTCGACAAGCTGATCCTGGATGTCGAGACCAAGCCGTGCATGACCCCCGGCGACGCCGTGGCCTCGGCCGGAAAGACGCTTGTCGAACTGTTCGGGCTGGCCCACGAGCTCAACGTCAACGCCGAGGGGATCGACATCGGCCCCTCGCCCGCCGACGAACTGGTCGCCGAGCAGTTGTCCACCCCGATCGAGTCGCTGGACCTCACGGTCCGCAGCTTCAACTGCCTCAAGCGTGAGGGCATCCACACCGTGGGTGAGTTGATCAGCCGCAGCGAGGCCGACCTGATGGACATCCGGAACTTCGGCAGCAAGTCGATCGAAGAGGTCAAGGACAAGTTGCTCTCCCTGAGCCTCGCGCTCAAGGACAGCCCCGCCGGGTTCGTGCCGGCATACGTCGATGTCGAAGAAGAGGACGGGGACTTCGTCGAGGACGAGCAGCTCTAACAGCCACCGTCACCGTACGAACCTCTGGAACAGTAGGAGTCAGAAACTATGCCCACGCCCAGCAAGGGGCCCCGTCTGGCCAGCACCCCCGCCCATGAGCGGCTCATGCTCGCCAACCTCGCCACCGCGCTCTTCGAGCACGGCGCGATCACGACGACCGAGGCGCGCGCCAAGCGTGTCCGGCCGCTGGCCGAGCGGATGATCACGTTCGCCAAGCGCGGTGACCTGCACGCCCGTCGTCAGGTCATGACCGTCATCCGCGACAAGTCCGTCGTGCACGTTCTGTTCACCGAGATCGGACCGCGCTTCGCGACCCGTCCCGGTGGCTACACCCGCATCACCAAGATCGGGCCGCGCAAGGGCGACAACGCCCCCATGGCCGTGATCGAGCTGTGCGAGCCGTTGGCCGAGCAAGCCGTCGCCGAGGCGACCGCAGCGACCAAGCGCGCCGCCACGCAGGCTGCCCCGGCTGCTGCCGCTCCGGCTGTCGTCGAGGTTCCCGAGACCGAGGCCGCCCAGAGCGCGGCTCCGGACACCGAGGCGGCCGAGTCGGCACCGGAGGCCGCGACCGAGGTCGTCGCCGAGGAGGCCCCGCCGGCCGCCGAGGGCGACGCCGCGCAGGCGGTCGAGTCCAGCGTTGAGGACGACACCACGGCGTGACCATGCACGCCGACGAGCCCGTTGGGACTCCGGGTCAACCCGGACCTGACGGGCTCGTCGGCGTCCCTGGCCCGTCGTCCGAGGAGGTCGTCCGGCTGCGCCTGGAGATCGCCTACGACGGGTCAGACTTCTGCGGGTGGGCCAAGCAGCCGGGCCTGCGCTCGGTGCAGGGCGACCTGGAGGTGGCACTGCGACTGGCACTGCGCGTCGATCCCGCCATCCCGGTTCGGGTTGCGGTCGCAGGGCGCACCGACGCCGGCGTGCACTCCGTCGGCCAGGTGTGCCACAGCGATGTCCCCCGGGTGTCCTGGGAGACGGCTGCAGGCCGGAACCACTCCATGACCGGCCCACCGGGCGCGGTGCACCAGGCAGGTCCGGCCCTCCCGATGGTGGTGCGCCGGCGGCTGAACGGGCTGCTGGCACCCGACCTGCGCGTGCGGCACATCGACGTGGCGCCGGCAGGTTTCGAGGCCCGCTGGTCGGCGACGTGGCGCCGCTACTCGTACCTGGTCGCCGATGACCCCGCGGGTCAGGACCCGCGGACGCGGGGCCACGTCCTCTGGCACCCACGGGCCCTGGACGTCGGTGCCATGAACGCAGCTGCCGCCCCGTTCGTGGGGGAGCATGACTTCGCCGCGTTCTGTCGCGCCCGCGAGGGGGCCTCAAGCGTGCGCACGATCCACGACATCGGGTGGCGACGGGTCGGACGCAGCGCCGGGGCCCCGTCCCCGGTGGAGTTCTCCGTACGCTCCGACGCCTTCTGCCATTCGATGGTGCGCGCGATGGTGGGGACATTCATCGCCGTAGGAGACGGCCGCTGGCCGGTCGAGCGGCCCGCTGAGCTCCTCGCCAGCGCCCTGCGGCTACCCACGATCGAGACCGCGCCGGCCCATCCGCTGACCTTGGTCGAGGTCGGCTACCCGCCCGACGGCGACCTGGCCGCCCAGGCGGAGCGGGCCCGCAGGTGGCGTGGTCGCTGAGCGGATTGGACGCCCCCGAGGTCATCGGGTCACGATGGGGTGATGGGCCACGTGGACATCGCGCGACTGACGTTCGCGCTGCCCGACGGCCGAGTGCTCCTCGACGAGGTGTCGTTCAAGGTCTCCGAGGGGAAGGTGACCGCCCTCGTCGGGGCCAACGGCTCGGGCAAGTCCACGCTCATGCGGATGATCGCCGGTGATGAGCCGACCCAGTCGGGGGCCATCACCCGGGTGGGGTCCCTGGGGATCATGCGCCAGTTCGTGGGGCACATGGCCACGGGCACGCTGCGCGACCTGCTGCTGGCAGTCGCCCCACCGGCGCTGGCCGCGGCTGCCACCGAGCTCGACATGGCCGAGTTGGCCATGATGGACACCGACGATGAGGCGACCCAGATGCGCTACGCCCATGCGATCGCCGAGTGGGCCGAGGCCGGCGGGTACGACCTCGAGGTCGTCTGGGACGTCGTCGCGGTCTCGGCGCTGGGGGTTCCGTTCGCGCAGGCGCAGTACCGCGAGCTCGCCACCTTGTCGGGCGGGGAGCAGAAGCGGATCGTCCTCGAGGCGCTCTTGCGCGGTCCTGACGACGTGCTGCTCCTCGACGAGCCGGACAACTACCTGGATGTGCCCGGCAAGATCTGGCTGGAGCATCGGCTCCAGGAGACGACCAAGACCGTTCTGCTCATCAGCCATGACCGGGAGCTGCTGGCCAATGCCGCGGACGTGATCGTCACGATCGAGCTCGGCGGCGCGGGCAACAGCGCCTGGACCCATCCGGGGAGCTTCACGACCTACCACGACGCACGTGCTGCGCGGTTCGACCGGCTGGATGAGTTGACCAGGCGCTGGGACGAGGAGCATGCCAAGCTCAAGGCGCTGGTCCAGTACTACAAGACCAAGGCGGCCTACAACGACGGCCTGGCCTCGCGCCTGCACGCCGCACGCACCAGGCTGGCCAAGTTCGAGGAGGCCGGTCCACCGCAGGCCCAGCCCATCAAGCAGGCGGTCACGATGCGCCTGCACGGGGGACGTACGGGCAAACGTGCGGTCGTGTGCGCGAACCTTGCCCTGGCCACCCCCGCCGGGGAGCAACTCGTGGCACCCTTCGATGCCGAGATCTGGTTCGGCGACCGCGTGGCTGTGCTCGGGGCCAACGGTTCGGGCAAGTCACACTTCCTGAGGCTGCTGGCCGCCGGTGGGTCGCAGCCGGACCTCGAGCACGAGCCCGTCTCGGACGTGGTCATCGAACCGGTCCTGCACACCGGGACTGCCCGCCTCGGTGCGCGCGTGCGACCCGGGTGGTTCGCCCAGACGCACGCACATCCGGAGTGGGTCGGCCGAACGCTGCTGGAGATCCTGCACCGGGGCGACGAGCACCGTGGTGGGCTCGGCCGGGAGGCCGCCGCCCGCGTGCTCGACCGGTACGAGCTCGCCAGATCCGGTGAGCAGGCGTTCGAGTCACTCTCGGGTGGTCAGCAGGCCCGCTTCCAGGTCCTGCTCCTCGAGTTGTCCGGGGCAACTCTGCTGCTCCTCGACGAACCCACCGACAACCTGGACATGGCCTCAGCCGAGGCGCTCGAGGAGGGCCTGTCAGCCTTCGCCGGGACGGTGCTGGCCGTGACCCACGACCGGTGGTTCGCCCGGGGCTTCGACCGTTTCCTGGTCTTCGGCGCCGATGGTCGGGTCCGCGAGACCGAGGCGCCGGTCTGGGACGAGGCGCGGGCTGCCCGCTGACCTGTCGAGGCCGGCACCGGGGCGGGAGTTGGATCAGCCCTCTGAGGTCCACCGGTATCGGTCCAGGTCCACGCGGGGACTGGTCGCCCCGCGGATCACGGCAACGCCCTCGGCACGCAGCAGCTCGGCGGCGCGCACCTCGTGGCCGGGTGGCAGGAGGCCGCCGGCGCGCACCACCCGCCACCAGGGGGCCCCACCACCGAACCGTGCCAACGCGGTGCCCACGGCCCGGGGCGCACGCGACCCCAACCGCTCGGCGACGTCGCCATAGGTCAGGACCCGGCCGGCCGGTATCGTGGCGACCAGGTCCAGCACCTGCTCGGCGAACGGCGTGGGCAGCACCGCCCCAGTGTCCCGCGTCGGCAGGGGCACTCGTGGCCGGCCGGCACGATTTGGCCGCCTGCCCGAGCGCCGGTACCCTAGGGAGGCATTGCGCGGGTTGGTCCTGCGCGTGTTGAACGGTCCCGGAGCGCGATCGACGGGTCGCGCAAGCGGCCGACGCCGGTGCCCGAGCCGTTCGACCACCACACGGATACGAACGAAGGCTCTGATGCGCACGTACAGCCCCAAGGCTGGCGAGGTCACCCGCCAGTGGCACGTCATCGACGCAAGCGACGTCGTCCTCGGCCGCCTGGCGTCCCAGGCAGCCGTCCTCCTGCGCGGCAAGCACAAGCCGACATTCGCCCCGCACGTTGATTCCGGTGACTTCGTCATCATCATCAACGCCGAGAAGGTGGCGCTGTCCGGGTCCAAGCTCGAGCAGAAGATGGCCTACCACCACTCCGGGTACCCCGGCGGCCTCACCGCCACGTCGTACGCGGAACTGATGGCGAAGAACCCGCGCCGGGTCGTGGAGAAGGCCGTGAAGGGCATGCTCCCGCACAACAAGCTCGGCCGCGCCCAGGCCACCAAGCTCAAGGTCTACTCCGGCCCGGAGCACCCGCACGCGGCCCAGAAGCCCGTGCCCTACACGATCTCGCAGGTCGCGCAGTAAGCGCCACGGCGACCCGTCAAACGAAAGGAACCGTGGCTGTGAGCAGCGACACCACGCAGGTCATCGATGAGGTCATCGAGGGCAACTACTCGACTGAGACCCCGGCCAGCGCCGAGACGGCGGCCCCCCGCCCGGTGATGACCGCCCCGGCCCAGGCCACTGGTCGCCGCAAGGAGGCCGTCGCCCGTGTGCGGATCGTCCCCGGCACCGGCGTCTGGACCGTCAACGGCCGGACCCTGGAGAACTACTTCCCGAACAAGGTCCACCAGCAGCTGGTGAACGAGCCCTTCCGCACCCTGGATCTCGACGGCGCCTACGACGTCATCGCCCGGATCGACGGTGGTGGGGTGACCGGTCAGGCTGGTGCCCTGCGCCTCGGGATCGCGCGCTGCCTCAACGAGATCGACGAGGAGGGCAACCGGCCGACGCTGAAGAAGGCCGGCTTCCTGACCCGCGATGCGCGCATCAAGGAGCGCAAGAAGTACGGCCTGAAGAAGGCCCGCAAGGCGCCTCAGTACTCCAAGCGCTGAGCGAGGCAGGGCACGCCTGCGTGTCCTGTTGAGCGAGGTGCGCCAGAAGCGCCGGTGCACCGACCCTCGTGGAGCGGTGCCCGGCGCTTCTTGCTGTCCGAGCCGCGGGTACCTGCGCTCAGGGCCGCTCAGGACCGCTCAGGACCGCTCAGGGTGGCCGAGCACAGCCACCGAGTGACCGGGCATCCCGACGCCCCCGGCAGTCGGCGTCGTGTCCTCCCAGGCCAGGAGCACCGCCATCTGGTCAGCACCCGGCAGCGGCACGTCCTGGGCGTCAGGCGCCAGGTTCACCACGACAGCAGTGCCGCCGCGGTGCACCACGAACCACGACCGGTCCGCCGCGTCGTAGGTCATCGACGTCTTCGAGCGGTCCTCCGAGGTGATGTCGGGAACCTGTCCGCGCAATGTGATCAGCGCCCGGTGGAAGTCGAGCATCCGGGCATGTCGCGGCTCGTCGAGCTCATCCCAGCGCAGCCTGCTCGCCTCGAACGTGGACCGAGCCTGCGGGTCGGGGACATCGACCCGTCCGCCGTACAGGTCGTCCCATCCGTGCGAGGCGAACTCGGCGACCCGGCCGGACCCGACTGCGTCGCCGAGCTCGGCGTCGGAGAAGTCGGTGAAGTACTGGAACGGGGTGCGCGCGCCCCACTCCTCGCCCATGAACAGCATCGGCGTGAACGGGCTGGTCAGGATCACGGCCGCCTCGATGGCCAGCTGGCCATCGGTCAGGACCCGGCTCGGCCGGTCGCCGATGGCACGGTTGCCGACCTGGTCGTGGTTCTGGGCGGAGACGACGAAGGAATGTCCACCCACGTCGGCCGGGACCGGAGCGCCCCACGGGATCCCGCGGAACGTCGAGTGGTCGCCGTCGTGGACGAACACCTCGGTCATGGCCTTCTCCAGCACCTCGAGCGTGCCGAAGTCCACGTAGTAGCCGTGCTGCTCACCGGTGATGAGCGTGTGCAGGGCGTGGTGGACGTCATCAGCCCACTGGGCCGCCATGCCCAGGCCCCCGGCGGACCGTGGCAGCACGACCGTGGGCAGGTTGAGGTCGGACTCGGCGATCAGGGACAGCGGCCTGCCCAGCTCGGCGGACAGCTCGGCGGTCCGCTCGGCCAGCTCGGCCAGCACGTGCACGGCGGAGTCATCGACCAGGGCGTGGATGGCGTCGAGGCGCAGGGCGTCCATCCCGAAGTCCCGGAACCAGCGCAGCGCGTTGTCCAGGATGAAGGAACGGACCGGTGCCGAGTCCGGACCGTCGAGGTTGACCCCGTCGCCCCATGGTGTCGAATGCCGGCTGGTGAAGTAGGGACCGAACATGCTCAGGTAGTTTCCCGAGGGCCCGAGGTGGTTGTACACGACGTCCAGTGCGACGCCCAGCCCGCGCTGGTGTGCGGCCGCGACGAAGCGCTGGAGGGCCGCGGGACCGCCGTAGGCGTCGTGCACGGCGTACAGGGCAACTCCGTCGTACCCCCAGCCGCGCTCGCCGTCGAACGCGGCCAGCGGCATGAGCTCGACGATCGCGACGCCCAGGGCCCTGAGGTGGTCTAGCCGGTCGATCGCCGAGTCGAGGGTGCCCTCGTCGGTGAACGTCCCGACGTGCAGCTCGTAGGCCACCGCACCCCGGGCGTCGCACCCGGCCCAGCCGTCGGCGGGCCAGGTGAACGCTGACGAGTCGAACGTGCGGCTCGGACCGTGCACCCCGTGGGGTTGCCATGCGCTGCGGGGATCAGGCCGGGCTGGACCGTCGTCCAGGCTGAACGCGTAGTCGGTCCCCGCAGGCAGGGCCGGTCCGACGAACCAGCCGGTCTCCGCCGCCCGCATGGCGACGCGGCGGTCCTCGCCTGGCAGCACCAGCGAGACCGTGGTCGCCCGTGGGGCCCAGACCCTGAGGTCATCTGCCGACATGTTTACTACCGCCTCTCGTCCGATGGACCCGGGTTGTCAACCGGCGGCTATGGAGCCTCGTGGCCGTCGGCATCGTCGTCGATGGCTGCCAGCAGGGCCACCGGCCGCGACCGGAGCAGTTCGGCGAGCTCGGCGGGTCCGCCGTCGATCGGCTCGGCGCCGGGGCCCGCGAGCACGTTGCGCCACCGTCCCTCGGGCAAGACAACTGTGTGGTCGTCCCACCCGCCGTGCGGGTAGACCGACGCCGTGAGCCGGTTGACGACCGTGACCGTGCGCGGCGTGCCGGCGGCCGTCCGGGCGAAGGCCACAGCATGGCCGGTGGAGGTCGGCAGCGGCTTGTACCCGGCGTCGGGGCCGACGAAGGCATCTGGATGGTCCCGGCGCAGCCGCAGGGCCAGGGCGGTCAGCGCCAGCTTCTCATCGGCCAACCCACTCGGTGAGGCGCCGGCATCGAGCCGGGCCAGCCGGGCGGCGAGCGCGTCGGCATCCACCGGGCCCCGGTTGTCGGGGTCGACCAGGGCAACCAGTACAGACTCGGTGCCCTGGTAGACGTCGGCGACACCAGGCAACGTCAATTGAACGAGCTTGGTGCCCAGGATCGCAGCCCGCACCGCCGGCGCGCTGCGCTTGACCCAGCCATCGAACGCCTCGGCGACGTCGGGATCCGTGACCAGGTGCGTCGCGTACTCAGCCAGGGCACCCTCCATGGCCTCGTCCGGCGACCCCCACGACGTCCATGTCTTGGCCTCGCGGCTGGCCTTCTGCAGGTAGGCCGTCAGCCGCTCGGGGGTGAGGGGACCCTTGGCGGTCCAGGTTCCGGCCAGCGTCTGCCACAGGAGGTTCTCGGTCCGCCCGTCGAGCCCGTTCGGCCGGACCTCCGCGGTCATCTCGCGCAGGCGGGTGACCAGCTCCACCCAGTCGTCGGGGTACTCGCTGAGGCCACTCAGGCGCGCGCGCACGTCCTCGCCGCGCTTGGCATCGTGGGTGGATCCGGCGGTCATCGTCGCCGGTGTCGTCGAAATGGCGCTGCGCGCCCAGCGATGCAGCTCATCGGGCGCGATGCCGAACTGCTGCGGGGACCCACCCACCTCGCACAGGCTGACCAGGTGCGTCCATCGGTAGAAGGCCGTGTCCTCCACGCCCTTGGCCATCACTGCGCCGCACACCTGCTGGAAGCGGATGATGAGCTCGCTGCGCCGTGGCTCGGCGACCCGCCCGGAGCTGCCCGTCTCGTGGCCCAGGAGCAGGTCCACGACCACGGCCAGGGTCTGGTGGCGCTCCTCGTCGAGCTCGGCGCGTGCCCGTTCGGCGGCCTCGGCCATCACCCGCTGGCTGGTCTGGCTGGGTGCCTCCCCCGGCACGATGTAGGCGCGGTAGCGGTCGAAGGCCACCAGGAGCGCCATCACGCACTCCCGCAGGGCGCGTGAGGTGTGGTCGCGCAGCCGGATGTCGGAATCGCAGATCTCGGCGAGCAGGGTCGTCAGCCGGTCGACCTCGGCGTACAGGGGGCCTTCAACCACCTGGACCTTGGCCTCGTCGATGATGGCCTCGAGGTCACCGCGCACGTCCCCGGTGATCTGAGCCATGAGCTTTCCCAGCGGCCGCCCCCCGTCCGGGTCCACGAACAGTGCCTGCACCCGCCACATCGCGTCGTAGCCGGTGGTCCCGGCGACCTCCCAGTCGGCCGGCACCTCCTCGTCGCCCTCCAGGATCTTCTCGGCGACCACCCACGCCCCGCCGGTTGCCTCCGACAGCCGCGCGAAGTACCGCCCCGGATCGGCAAGGCCGTCGGGATGATCGATGCGGAACCCGTCGATGTGGCCTGCGTCGAACAACTCCAGCAGGACCGCGTGGGTGGCGTCGAAGACCTCGTCGACCTCGACCCGGACCGCGGCCAGGGTGCCGATGTCGAAGAAGCGCCGGTAGTTCAGCTCCTCATCCGCGACGTGCCAGTAGGCCAGGCGGTAGAACTGCCGCTCGACCAGCTCGGCCAGGGGCAGCGACTCCGTGCCGGGGCGTACCGGGAGCATGTGCTCGTGGTAGCGCAGGACCGTCTGCGGCTGGTCGCCGTGGCCGGGGATGACGGCCTCCTCCACGGACAGGTCGCCGTCGCCGAGGACCTCGCCGATCCGGGCGCCGAGGATCGGCATGAGGATGCGCGCCTCCGACGAGTCCCAATCCACGTCGAACCAGGACGCGTACGGCGAGTCGATGCCCTCGGCCAGGACCGACCAGAGGGCCCGGTTGTGGTACGCCGGGGTCGGGACGGCCATGTGGTTGGGCACCACGTCGACGACGATGCCCAGGCCACGGCCATGGGCCTGGGTTGCCAGTCGCTCGAAGGCCTCCCGCCCGCCCATGACGTCGCTGATCCGGGCGTGGTCGACCACGTCGTAGCCATGGGTCGATCCGGGCGCGGCGGCCAGGATCGGGGACAGGTAGAGATCGGTGATGCCCAGGGCGATGTAGTAGTCCAGGCGCGCGGCGACGTCATCGAAGGACAGGTCCGGCCCGAGCTGGAGCCGGTAGGTGGAGTTCGGGGTTCGCCGACCGGGGCCGGGGAGGTTGCGGGTACCCATGGCTCAGGCCTCCGAGGATGGACGGGACAGCACCACGACGCTGTGCGACTCGAGGGTGATGGGCCCGGACTCCCGGAATGCGGTCCCGGGCCGGAGCCGCCCGTCGGTGTCCAGCACGACTGACCATCTCGATCCGTAGCCCTCGGGCGGCAGCGTGAAGCTGAGCTTGCTGGCATCGGCGTTGAGCAGGATCAGCAGCGAGTCCGCGATGATCCGCTCGCCACGCTCACCTGGCTCGAGGATCTTGTCGCCGTTGAGGAACACCATCACCGATCGGGCGAACGAGTGGTTCCAGTCCTCATCGGTCATGGGCGCGGCGTCGGGCGTGAACCAGGCGATGTCGCCGATCTCGGACTCACCGCCGTGCCGGGCAGCTCCGTGGAAGAAGCGCCGCCTGCGCAGCGTCGCGTTGTCCTTGCGCATCTTGACGGCCTGCCGGGCGAACTCGAGCTGAGCGGCGTCCGCGGTCGAGAGTTCCCAGTCGATCCAGGTGATGGGGTTGTCCTGGCAGTAGCCGTTGTTGTTCCCGGTCTGGGTCCGACCCAGCTCGTCGCCGTGCGAGATCATCGGGACGCCCTGGGAGATCATCATGGTGGCCAGGAAGTTGCGGCGCTGGCGGTTGCGCAGCTTCAGGATGGCCCGGTTGCCCGTCTCGCCCTCGATGCCGCAGTTCCATGAGCGGTTGTGGCTCTCGCCGTCCTGATTGCCCTCAAGGTTGGCCTCGTTGTGCTTGTCGTTGTAGGAGACCAGGTCCGTGAGCGTGAAGCCGTCGTGGGCGGTCACGAAGTTGATCGAGGCGATCGGCCGGCGTCCCGAGTGACCATAGAGGTCCGAGGAACCCGTGAGTCGGCTGGCGAACTCCGCCAGCGACGAGGGCTCCCCGCGCCAGTAGTCACGCACGGCGTCGCGGTACTTGCCGTTCCACTCCGTCCACAGCGGCGGGAACTCCCCGACCTGGTACCCGCCGTCGCCGACATCCCACGGCTCGGCGATGATCTTCACCTGCGACACGATCGGGTCCTGGTGCACGAGGTCGAAGAAGGCCGAGAGTCGATCCACCTCGTGGAACTGGCGCGCCAGGCTCGAGGCCAGGTCGAAGCGGAACCCGTCGACGTGCATCTCGGTCACCCAGTACCGCAGTGAGTCCATGATCAGCTGCAGCACGTGCGGGCTGCGCATGAGCAGGGAGTTCCCCGTGCCGGTGGTGTCGAAGTAGTGCGCGGCGTCGCCGTCGACGAGCCGGTAGTAGGACGAGTTGTCGATGCCACGGAAAGACAGGGTTGGGCCCAGGTGGTTGCCCTCGGCAGTGTGGTTGTAGACCACGTCCAGGATCACCTCGATGTCGGCCGCGTGCAGGGCCTTGACCATGGACTTGAACTCCTGGACCTGCTCCCCGCCCGAGCCGATCGAGGAATAGGCGTTGTGCGGAGCGAAGAACCCGATCGTGTTGTAGCCCCAGTAGTTGCTCAGGCCCTTGCCCTGCAGGGTCGGGTCGTTGACGAACTGGTGCACCGGCATGAGCTCGACCGCCGTGATGCCCAGGCCAGTCAGGTGCTCGATGATCGCGGGGTGGGCCATGCCCGCGTAGGTCCCGCGGATCTCCTCGGGGACATCTGGATGCTGCTGGGTCATGCCCTTGACGTGCGCCTCGTAGATGACGCTCTCGTGGTACTCGTGCTTCGGCGGGCGGTCATGGCCCCAGTCGAAGTAGGGGTTGATGACCACAGCCATCATCGTGTGACCCGCCGAATCGGCAGTGTTGCGCTGCTCCTCATCGCCGAACTCGTAGGAGAACAGCGAGGGGTGGTCCTCGATCTGTCCGTCGATCGCCTTGGCATACGGGTCGAGCAGGAGCTTGTTCGGGTCGCATCGCTGGCCCCAGGTGGGGTCGTAGGGGCCATGCACGCGATAGCCGTAGCGCTGTCCGGGGGTGACAGTCGGCAGGTAGACGTGCCAGACGTGCGCGTCGGACTCCTCGACGTTGATACGGGTCTCGGCCCCGTCGTCGTCGAAGAGGCACAACTCCACGCGGTCGGCGGCGCTGGAGAACAGGGCGAAGTTGGTACCGCTGCCGTCGTAGGTTGCCCCGAGCGGGTAGGGCTGACCGGGCCAGATCTGCATCCGCCCATGATCCCACGCCGGGAGCCGGGTTCCGGGATGCTCAGGGTCAGCCCGCATATCCAGCGCCCAGTCCCCAGCCGGTCGCGGTGGTGGTCCGATCGGGGCGGGCCAGTAGGCTCCGGTGCGGGACACGTCGAGTGGGAGGTACATCGTGGGCAGGTTGTTCGGCACGGATGGAGTGCGGGGGCTGGCCAACCGGGACCTCACCGCGGACCTCGCGCTGGAGCTGGCGGGGGCCTCGGCACACGTGCTCGGCGAGCTCGGCCGGCTGCACGTCGACCGCCCCGGGGCCCGACCGCGGGCCGTGGTGGGTCGGGACCCGCGCGCCAGCGGGGAGTTCCTCGAGGCCGCGACGGTCGCCGGGCTGGCCAGTGCCGGCCTGGACGTGCTCGTGCTCGGGGTCCTGCCGACCCCTGGCGTCGCGCACCTGACCGCGGAGCTGGGGGTGGACCTGGGGGTGATGATCTCCGCGTCGCACAACCCGATGCCCGACAACGGCATCAAGTTCTTCGGCCCCGGCGGGCACAAGCTGCCCGACGACGTGGAGGACCTCATCGAGGCCCGGATCAGCGAGGGCTGGAAGCGCCCGATCGGTGCCGGCGTGGGTCGGGTCGTGCACCACGAGGACGCCCTGAGCGAGTACGTGGAGCACCTGTTGTCATGTACCCCGAGCCGGCTCAACGGGCTGCGTGTTGTGGTCGACACGGGCAACGGGGCAGCGGCAGGGGCCTCGCCGCGCGCCCTTCGCCGGATGGGGGCGCAGGTGCTCGCGATTCACTCCAGCCCCGACGGCTACAACATCAACGAGGGGTGCGGCTCGACTCACATGGCCGACCTGCGGGCGGCCGTCGTCGAGCACGGCTACGACATCGGCATCGCCCACGACGGTGACGCCGACCGGTGCCTTGCCGTCGACGCGCAGGGCAACGTCGTCGATGGCGACCAGATCATGGCGATCCTGGCGGTGGCGATGCGCGACCAGGGCAAGCTCGCCCAGGACACGGTCGTGGCCACCGTCATGAGCAACCTTGGATTCAAGCTCGCCATGCGCGAGCAGGGGATCACCACTGTCGAGACCGCTGTGGGCGACCGCTACGTGCTGGAGTCGATGCGCGCCAACAACTACAACCTCGGTGGCGAGCAGAGCGGACACCTGGTCCTGCTCGACTACGCCACCACCGGCGACGGCACGCTGACCGCGCTGCACCTGCTGGCCCGGATGGCTGAGACCGGCCGGTCCCTGGCCGACCTGGCCACGGTGATGACCACCATGCCCCAGATGCTGATCAACGTCCGCGATGTCGATCGCACGGCGGTGGCCAGCGCCCCCGGCCTGGCCGCGGTGGTGGCCACCGCCAGCGATCGGTTGGGGGACACCGGCCGGGTGCTGCTGCGTCCCAGCGGGACCGAGCCGGTGGTCCGGGTGATGGTCGAGGCCCCGACCGACGCCGAGGCGCGTGCTGTGGCCGAGGAACTGGCTGCGGCGGTGGCCCGGGAGATCCCGCTGACCTAGCGAGCCCGGTCCGGCGCCGCCCGCCGGCCAACTACGCTAGCGGCCATGTGCGGAATCGTGGGATACGCGGGCAACAGGCAGGCCGTCGACGTCGTGATGGCGGGCCTGGCCCGCCTCGAATATCGTGGGTACGACTCGGCGGGCGTGGCCGTTGTCGCGGACGGCGCGCTTGATGTGCGCAAGAAGGCCGGCAAGTTGGCCAATCTCCAAGCGCTGCTGGCTGCCGATCCGATGGTCCCGTCGACCACCGGGATCGGGCACACCCGGTGGGCGACCCACGGCGGCCCCACCGATATCAACGCCCATCCGCATGTCTCGGCCGGTGCCGGGGTGGCCGTCATCCACAACGGCATCATCGAGAACTTCGCGGAGCTGACCGCCGAGTTGGCTGAGCGCGGGGTCGTCATGGCCTCCGAGACCGACACGGAGGTGGTGGCCCACCTGTTGGACGTCACGCTGGCGGAATCCGGGGACCTTGCGCAGGCCATGCGGCTGGCCTGCCAGCGGTTGTCCGGGGCCTTCACCCTCGTCGCGGTCAGCTCCGACGAGCCGGGCCGGCTGGTCGCGGCCCGCCGCAACTCCCCGCTGGTGGTCGGCATCGGTGCGGGGGAGAACTTCCTGGCCTCGGATGTGTCGGCCTTCATCGAGTTCACCCGGGAGGCCATCGAGCTCGGCCAGGACCAGGTCGTCGACCTGCGTGCCGATGAGGTCGTCGTCACGGACTTCGCCGGCCGTCCGGTGGACGTCAGCCCCTTCACGGTGACCTGGGACGCCAGCGCGGCCGAGAAGGGCGGCTACGACCTGTTCATGCTCAAGGAGATCGCCGAGCAGCCCAAGGCCATGGCCGACACGCTGCTGGGTCGGATCGCCCCCGACGGCCTGCTGCGCCTGGACGAGATCCGGCTGCCGGTGGCCGAGCTGCGCGAGATCGACAAGATCGTGATCGTGGCCTGCGGGACGGCCTACCACGCGGGACTGGTCGCCAAGTACGCCATCGAGCACTGGTGCCGGATCCCGACCGAGGTGGAGCTCGCGAGCGAGTTCCGCTATCGCGACCCGATCCTGACCCGGCGGATCCTGGTGATCGCCATCAGTCAGTCCGGGGAGACCATGGACACCCTGATGGCGGTGCGCCATGCCCGCGAGCAGGGCGCCCGGGTGCTGGCGATCTGCAACACGTACGGCTCCACGATCCCGCGCGAGTCCGACGCCGTGCTCTACACGCAGGCGGGCCCGGAGATCGCCGTGGCCTCCACCAAGGCGTTCCTCACCCAGATCGTCGCGGTCTACCTGGTGGCGCTCTACCTGGCCCAGGTGCGGGGCAACAAGTTCGGCGACGAGGTGGTCGCGATCGTCAACCAGCTGGCCACCATGCCGCAGAAGGTCGATCTCGTCCTGGACACGGTCGAGGGCGTGCGGGCCCTGGCCCAGCAGTTCGCCGGGTCCAACTCCGTGCTGTTCATCGGTCGGCATGTCGGCTACCCGGTGGCGCTCGAAGGTGCGCTGAAGCTCAAGGAACTGGCCTACATGCACGCTGAGGGGTTCGCCGCCGGGGAACTCAAGCACGGTCCGATCGCGCTCATCGAGCCGGGCATGCCGGTGATCGTCGTCGTTCCCTCACCGCAGGGTCGTGGTGTGCTGCACGAGAAGATCATCTCCAACATCCAGGAGGTCCGCGCCCGGGGGGCGGTGACCATTGCGATCGCCGAGGAGGGTGACGACGTCGTCACGCCGTTTGCCGACCACGTGATCCGGATCCCCGCGTCCCCGACCCTCATGCAGCCGCTGGTCGCCACCGTCCCGCTGCAGGTGTTCGCCTGCGAGCTGGCCACGGCCAAGGGCCATGACGTGGATCAGCCGCGCAACCTCGCCAAGTCCGTCACCGTCGAGTAGCGACGTTCAACTGATCCGGGTGGCCGCGACGAAACGGTCCCGGTACCAGGGCTGGTGCAGGTCCCGGACCCGCACGCCGCGCCGTGGATTGGCTGCCTCGACGGCCAGGCCGTTGCCCGCGTACATGGAGATGTGTCCGCTGCGCGGTGAGGATCCGTCCTGGTAGTACAGGAGATCCCCGGGACGCAGGTCGTCGATGCTGACCTGCCTGCCGGCGAAGCGCTGCTGGGATGCGAGCCGGGGCAGGCTCACGCCAGCGCTGAGGAAGGCCTGCTGGATCAGCCCGGAGCAGTCATACACGTTGGGTCCGTTCCCGCCGAGCACGTACGGCTTGCCCACCTGCGCCAGCGCGTGGACAACCGCCTGGTCGGCGGCCGTCGGCGTGGCCGGCAGCGGGTGCGTGGGCGTGGGGATCGAACCTGTGGAGGACGTCGGCGCCGCAGTCACAGGAGCAGCCGGATCCGGGGTGCGCCCGGCGAGGATGGCCGCCCAGGTCAGCGGGCCCACGGTTCCGGTGGGGGTGATCCCCACGCCGGACTGGTAGGCGCGGACTGCCGCGGTGGTCAGGGTCCCGTAGTAGCCGCTGGTCGGGGACACCCGCAGGAACTGCTGCACGAAGACCACGGCGGGGTCCCCCGGGCCCTGCCCGGTGCTCAGCACCGGCCGATCGGCGGCCGCCTGCTCCGGGGTCGGGGCGTCCTCAGGCGGCAGCGCGCTGACCTCGTCGGCCGACAGCAGGATCCGCCACATCCCGGAGCTGATCCGGCCGTGTGCCGTGCGGCCCTTGGCCACCTGCAGCCGGCGCACGGCGGCTTCCGTCAGAGGCCCGTAGTAGCCGCTGGTGGGCTGTACGCCGAGCTTCTGCTGCACGTAGACCACTGCGGGGCCGCGCGAACCGGTGACCAGCCGTGGCTTGGTCCGGGCCGCCTCCTCCGGCGAGAGTCCCTGCGAGGGCGCCGCAGCCACGGGCCGGAGCAGTGCCTTCCATGTGCCCGTCTTGACCCTGCCGGTGACCTTGAGGCCGGACTTCCGCTGCATCTTCCGGACGGCCTTGCGGGTGACCGTGCCGTAGTAGCCGCTGGTGGGCGTGACCCCGAGCTCGCGCTGGACGTAGACGACCGCTGGCCCCCGCGAGCCGCGCCGGAGCCTCGGCCGGAGTTGGGCGGCCTGGGTGGGCGTGAGGGCGGAGGCCTGAACCTGGGGCGAGGTGCTGGAGGTCCCGTCGGTGCTGTCGGTGCCGGGCAGTCCGCTCGCGTGGGCCGGGATCGCCAGCCCTCCCACCAGCACCGCCGAGAGCAGTGTGCAGCCCAGTGCCTTGTTCATTGCAGGCCTCTCATCGGCTTCGAGGTGAGCGTTCGGATCCGCCGCGCGCACCCCGTGGCGCGTGGCATTCCCGGTCGAGCGTGGCGCACGTTACCAATGTGACGGAAGTGATGAAAGTCCTGGGTCGCCCCAGTGTGTGCCGGTGCACCATGTGGTAGGCAGGGACAGCGGAGGTGGAGATGCGCAGGATCTGCTCGGTGGACGTCGTCCGGCAGGCCGAGGCCCGGGCGGGTGTGGCCGAACCGGTGCTGATGGCGCGCGCCTCGGCGGCCCTGGCCGCCGTGTGCATCGATCTGCTGAAGGGTCGTGGACTGCGTGTGCCGGGCGCCCGCGTGGTCGCGCTGATCGGCAGTGGGAACAACGGGGGGGATGCCCTCTGGGCGCTGTCGATCCTCGCCCGCCGGGGTGCCGGGGCCACAGCGATCGGCGATCCCGGGCGCATGCATCCGCCCGGGGTTGCGGCGGCCCGGTCGGCGGGGGCAGCCGTGCTGGCCTGGGACGATCCACGGTGCGCCGCCCTGCTGGGCTCGGCTGACCTGGTCCTCGACGGGATCCTCGGCATCGGCGGGGCGGGTGGCCTCAGGGGACCGGCTGCAGGCGCCGCGGAGGTGCTGCGCGATGCACGTGTGCCGGTCGTCGCGGTGGACGTCCCCAGCGGGGTGGACTCCGACACGGCAGAGGTCTCCGGGGTGACGATCCGGGCGGACGTGACGGTGTGCTTCGGTGTCCTCAAGCCAGCGCTCGTGCTGGCCCCGGGATGTTCGTTCGCCGGGGTGGTCGCGGTTGCCGACATCGGCCTGCAGGACGACGACCTTGAGCCGGCGGCGTGGGCGCTGTCGTTGGCAGACCTCGCAGGGGAGCTGCCCCCGGCGCAGGGGCACAAGTACACGCGCGGAGTGGTCGGCGTGACCGCCGGAAGCCCCGACTACCCGGGCGCTGCCCTCCTTGCGGTGCGCGGCGCCCGCGGGTCGGGGGCTGGGATGGTGGCCTTCACCTCCGGATGGCCCGGGTCCGCCACGCGCAGGCCCGAGCCACCTGCGGCCGGCGGCATCGACCCGGTGTCGGTGATGGTGGTCTCGGACAGTCCGGACGTGGTGCCTTCTGCCGGTCGGGCAGTGGATGCCCGGTGCGTCGGTCCCGGTCTGGGAACGGCCAGTGCGGCCATGGATCTCGTCCTGCGCGAGATGTCGGATCCGGCACCGATGGTCCTCGATGCCTCAGCCCTGGCCATCCTTGCCCGCCAGGATGGCCGTCGTGCGCTGGCCGACCGTGCTGACGCCGGCTGGGTGACCGTGCTGACCCCGCATGCCGGTGAGTTCGCCCGTCTGGGGTTCGACCCCGCGGGCGGCCGCCTCGCTGCGGCCCGCCGGGCGGCGCGGGAGACCGGCGCCATCATCGTGTCCAAGGGCCCCGGGAC
>JAQBEX010000126.1:0-7142 GCA_032123675.1 Actinomycetes bacterium | reverse complement strand
CCGCAGCGAGCGCTCGCCGATAGCCGCGCTGGTCACCGAGATGCTCGAGGACCTGCCCAACTGACCCCTCGCCCCGCGCGCGGGAGTGGCTGCGCCGGCGGTATGCCTGAGATGTCCTTGAGACACTCTTGCGACATGGTGTGAGGTATGTCACAGACTTGATGGCAACCTCAGTTATCCAGTGCCCGAAATATCCGTTCTGGCATGCCGAGAATATGGACTGTGTCACATTCATGTCACAACCTGTGGATAACTCGAACAGGATCTCATCCCGGTCAACTGGCAGGCTCCCGTGTCCATGACCTCCGTTGGAACCGCAGCCGTTGCTGCCCCCCCTGCCCGCCGCCGATCCGTTGCAGCCCTGATCGCCGGGGCCTTCATCGTCGCGCTGCCCGTCTCGGCTGCGTCTCCCGCTCAGGCGGTCGAGTCCTCTGGGGTGAGCAGCTCAGTGGCAGCGGTGAGCGTTGCCGCGGCCCCCTACAAGTCGGGACTCACGCTTGGCGACCGGTTGCTGCGCAAGGGCAAGCGGGGGTCGGATGTCAAGCAGTTGCAGAAGTTGCTCAGCCAGAAGCAGACGGGAACGTTCAACAGGAAGAACCACAGGAAGGTCAAGCAGATCAAGCGGCGCGCAGGGCTCCGTGCGAACGGTGTCGTGGGAGGGCGGGCCATCAGGGCGATCAAGGCCGAAGCCCGCGCTGCCAGGCAGAAGGCATCGCGCAGTGTGCCCAGGGCAACCTGCACCAACGGTTCCAGCCTCAGGGGCGTGGGTGCCAACACTGCGGCTGTCCATCGCGCTGTATGTGCCAGGTTCCCGACCATCACCAACTACGGCGGGTACCGCTCGGGTGGGGGCAACCACAGCGCCGGCCGGGCCGTGGACATCATGGTCAGCGGGTCGCTGGGGTGGCAGGTCGCCAAGTACGTGCGGGCCAACGCCGGCCGGCTGGGTGTCACCGAGGTGATCTACTCCCGGAGGATCTGGACCACGCAGCGTGCCAGTGAGGGCTGGCGCTGGATGTCCGATCGTGGTTCCACCACGGCGAACCACTACGACCACGTCCACGTGACGACGCGCTGAGCCGGGGCCACGAACTACCAGCTCGGCGAACGTGACCTCAAGGGCGTGGTTCGCGACCCCGGCTGGGTCCTGATCGGTGACCCGACCCCACGCCGCCGCGCGCGGGGCATCCGCTTCGACGGGGCATCCGCTTCGATCGACTGTCGGTGTCACCGACATCGGAGCGCGGCGTAGTGCGTTCGGCACCGCTGCCAGGCTGCGCCGGGCCGATCCACTTCGCCGCCACGGTCCGCCGGGTGCTGAGAACCAACCCAGCGACCGCGCTACACCATCATCGGGGGCACAACTGCGGCCCCGCCGCCGACTGGGCGGGGATATGCCCGAGATGTCCTTGAGACATTTCTGCGACATGGTGTGAGGTATGTCACACGAATTGGTGATAGGCATGATAACTACTGCCCGATATGACCGTTATGGATCGCTCAGAAGATGGACTGTGTCACGTTTGTGTCACAACCTGTGGATAACTTGAACTGGAATCTGAGCCAGCCCTGCTGCACGCTCCTATTCCTATGGAGCCCAAAACACCTGCAGCCGTCGCTGCCACCCGTGTCCGTCGCCGATCCCTCGCAGTCCTTGTCGCGTCAGCCTTCATCGTCGCATTGCCGATCTCTGGCATGAGCCCCGCGAGTGCCGCCCAGACCTCCGGCGTCAGCGCCTCGGTTGCGACTGTGAGCGTCTCCGCGGCCACCTACAAGTCGGGCCTCACGCTCGGCGACCGGGTCCTGCGCCAGGGCAAGCGGGGGTCGGACGTCAAGCAGATGCAGAAGCTGCTCAGCCAGAAGCGGACGGGCACGTTCAACGAGCGGAATCACCGGAAGGTCAAGCGGATCAAGCGGGCCGCAGGGCTCCGCGCCAACGGTGTCGTGGGACCACGGGCCGTCAGGGCGATCAAGGCTCATGCCCGTGCGGCTGCGCGTGGCTCGTCACGCAGCATGCCCCGCACCGGCACGCCGTCGCGGAACCAGGACTACGCACGCGTCTACATCGCCCAGAAGTACGGCTGGGGATCCAGCCAGATGTCCTGCCTGGTCGATCTCTGGAACCGCGAGAGCGGCTGGCGCCACGACGTCAGCAACCCGAACGGCCGCTACCACGGCATCCCACAGACCTCATCCGCGGTCTGGGGCTCCTACGGGTACTCCACCAGCCAGTACATGAACAACCCTGAGGTGCAGATCAAGGTCGGTTCGCGCTACATCAAGGGCCGCTACGGCACGCCCTGCGGCGCCTGGTCGTTCTGGCGGGGCCACCACTGGTACTGATCGGGCCTGGTCGACGCTGATCGACCCGCGCTGCGACCAGCCCCACCCGTGCACCACAGCCCACGCACTCCTCAACCAGGAGCGCGTGGGCTGTGTGTTTGCCGAGCGGGAGCGAGCGCACCCGCGAACCGCAGGAACGCCTGCGCATTGGCGGAGCGCCCGCGCTTCGGTTCCGGACCGTTGCGGGCCGGGGGTGAGCCTCGGTGCATCTTCGCCGCAACCTGGGCGCTGGCTCTGCCTGCCGGCCGCGTCAGCCCTGGGGCGGGCCGACCGGGATCCTGGTGATGGTGGGCCTGGAGGTCTCAGCGAAGAAGTCGTTGCCCTTGTCGTCGACGACGACGAAGGCCGGGAAGTCCTCGACCTCGATGCGCCACACGGCCTCCATGCCCAGTTCGGGGAAGTCCAGCACCTCGACGGCGCGGATGTTGTCCTTGGCCAGCCGGGCCGCCGGGCCGCCGATCGACCCGAGGTAGAACCCGCCGTTGTCGCGGCAGGCATTGGTGACAGCCGCTGATCGGTTGCCCTTGGCCAGCATGACCATGGAGCCGCCGGCCCTCTGGAACTGGTCGACGTAGGCGTCCATGCGTCCGGCGGTGGTCGGGCCGAACGAGCCGGACGCATAGCCGGCCGGGGTCTTGGCCGGGCCCGCGTAGTAGACGGCGTGGTCACGCAGGTAAGCGGGCATCGGCTCCCCGCGGTCGAGCATCTCCTTGATCTTCGCGTGTGCGATGTCGCGCGCCACGACCAACGGTCCGGTCAGCGAGACTCGCGTCTTCACGGGCAGGGCGGTCAACTGGGCCAGGACCTGGTCCATGGGCTGGTTCAGGTCGATCTGGACGACGTCGTCGTCGAGGTGGTCGTCGGTGATCTCGGGCAGGTACTGGGCGGGGTCGCGCTCCAACGCCTCGATGAACACCCCCTCCGGCGTGATCTTGGCCAGGACCTGGCGGTCAGCCGAGCAGGACACGGCGATCGCCACCGGGCAGGACGCGCCGTGCCTGGGCAGGCGGACCACCCGCACGTCGTGGCAGAAGTACTTGCCGCCGAACTGCGCGCCGATGCCGAACTGCTGGGTCAGGGCCAGGACCTCAGCCTCCATCTCCTGGTCGCGGAACGCATGGCCGGCCGGGCCGCCCTCCGAGGGCAACCCGTCGAGGTACTTCGCCGAGGCGTACTTGGCGACCTTCAGGGCGTACTCGGCGCTGGTACCCCCGATGACGACGGCCAGGTGGTACGGCGGGCAGGCCGCGGTGCCCAGGCCGCGCAGCTTCTCGTCGAGGAAGCGGGTCATCGACTCCGGGTTGAGCAGCGCCTTGGTCTCCTGGAACAGGAACGACTTGTTCGCGCTGCCGCCGCCCTTGGCCATGACCAGGAACTTGTAGGCCAGCTCGTGGCCGGGCTCGGTGTCGGCGTAGATCTCGACCTGGGCAGGCAGGTTCGTGCCCGTGTTGCGCTCGTCCCACATGGTCAGCGGCGCCAGCTGCGAGTAGCGCAGGTTCAGGGTCTGGTACGCATCGAAGATGCCATGCGACAGCGCCGCCTCGTCCGGGCCCTCGGTGAGCACCTGCTGGCCGCGCTTGCCCATGACGATGGCGGTGCCGGTGTCCTGGCACATGGGCAGCACACCCCCAGCCGCGATGTTTGCGTTCTTGAGCAGGTCGAGGGCGACGAAGCGGTCGTTCGGGCTGGCCTCCGGGTCGTCGAGGATGCGGCGCAGCTGGGCCAGGTGCGCGGGGCGCAGCAGGTGCTGGATGTCGTGGATGGCCTCGTAGGCCAGCATCCGCAGGGCCTCGGGGGAGACCTGCAGGAACGTGCGCCCGCCGGCCTCCACCGTCGTGACGCCCTCCGTGGTGAGCAGGCGGTAGGGGGTCTCGTCGGCACCCGTGGGCAACAGGTCGGTATAGGTGAAGGCGGCCATGGATCGAGCGTAGTCCGCCCACGATCAGTGCGCCGCGGCGGCCGATTGTGCGGACAGGCCGGTCATGGTCCACCATCGTGTCCATGGGTGAGCAGGCCACTGGGCGCACGTCGTCGCGCGGGAGCCAGGTCGGGATGGACATGGTCCGGTCGCTTGGTCTCGTGGCGATCGGCCTGGTCATCTGGCTGTACTTCTCCCACCCGCAGACCCCGGATGCGATCCGCGAGGTGCAGTGGGCCCCGGTCACGCAGTCCGCTGCCGCCAGCGTCCCCTACGAGGTCCTCGCCCCGCCCGTGACCTTCGCATGGCCGGCGACCAGCGCCCGCGTGGAGCCCCAGCCGGATGGGACGGTCGCCTGGCAGGTCGGGTTCTACACCCCTGACGAGGAGTACGCGGCGGTCCTGCAGCGCGGGGAGTTCCCCGAGCAGGCCCAGGCGGCGCGCCAGGGCTGGATCGATGAGCAGACCCGCAACGGCGTGGCCGGCGAGACGGTCACGATCTCCGGACGCGACTGGGTTCGCCTGGAGGGTGACCCCACGCCTGACGAGCGTCGCTCGCTGGTGCTGGTCGAGGGGGGCACGGCCACAGTCGTGACCGGGTCGGCATCGTGGGCCGAGCTGGAGACCCTGGCCGCGACCCTTGATCCGGTCGAGTCGTCCTGAGGGTCAGCGCTGCCCGCAGCCCGCAACCCGCAGCCCGCAACCGCAACCCGCACCCGCAGCCGCAACCCGCACCCGCAGCCCGCAACCCGCAGCCCGCAACCGCAACCCGCACCCGCAACCGCAACCCGCACCCGCACCCGCAGCCGCAACCCGCATCCGCAGCCCTCATCTCGCAGCTCTGCAACCCGCACTCAGGCGCCCGCGCCCTGCTCCGGGGAGCTCCCCGTGAGCCCAGGCCGGGCAGCCTCGATCCGCTCGCGGGCGCCGTCGAGGTGCGCCTGGCAGATGTCGGCGAGCGCATTGCCGCGCTCCCACAGGGCCAGCGACAGCTCGAGGTTGACTGTGCTCGACTCCAGCTCGGTGACGACCTGGTCCAGGGCGGCCCGGGCCTGCTCGTAGTTGAGACTCGTGAGGTCCTCGGGGGTGCCGCCCGGCAGGGGCGTGCTGGGGTCGGTCATGACGCCGATGCTACGTCGGTGACGTCGGCGCGGAAGTGACCGGTCGAGACACGCACCCGGACCTCGTCGCCGGTGTGCAGCTGATCGGCGGCCCGCACGAGTTCACCGCCGGGCCCGACCACGACCGCGTACCCGCGATCGAGGGTGGCCAGCGGTGACAGCGCCCGGGCCCGGGCCCGCAGGTGAGCGAGGTCGCGCTCCTGGGCGGTGATCCGGTTCTCCATCGCTCGGAACCCCCGCTCCCGCGCGGACTGCACCTCGGCGGACAGCCGGGGCAGCAGCCCGGCCGGATCAGCCATTGCCGGGCGGCTGCGGGTCTGCTCGAGCCAGGTCCGGGCCGCCTCGAGGTTCGTCAGGATGGTCCGGTCGAGGCGGTCACGGCGGTCGGCGATCCGGCGCGACTCGTCGGCCCAGTCCGGGACGATCCGCTTGCCGGCATCGGTGGGGGTGGACGCCCGCAGGTCGGCAACCAGGTCGAGAAGCGGAGCGTCCTGCTCGTGCCCGATCGCGCTCACCACGGGCGTCCGGGCGGCGGCCACAGCCCGGATCAGCGACTCGTCGGAGAAGGGCAGCAGGTCCTCGAGGCTTCCGCCCCCGCGGGCGATGACGATGACGTCCACGGTGTCGTCGGCATCCAGCTCGGCGAGGTTCCTGATGATGGTGCTCACCGCCTGGGCGCCCTGGACTGGTCCCTCGCGGACCTCGAACTGCACCGCGGGCCAGCGGTGCCGCGCGTTGGTGACGACGTCGTGCATGGCCTGGGCGTTAACGCCGGTCACGAGGCCGATCGTGCGTGGCAGCAGGGGGAGGCGTCGCTTGAGCTCGGGGGCGAACAGCCCCTCGGCAGCCAGCTGTTGCTTGCGGCGCTCCAGGGTGGCCAGCAGCTCGCCGATGCCCACGGGGCGGATCTCGCTGGCGCGCATCACCATTCGGCCGCTGCGGACCCAGAACTCGCACTGGACATGCAGCAGGACCCGTTGGCCAGCAGCCAGCGGCGGGTTCATCGATCGGTCGAGACCACCAGAGATCACGACCGACACCGAGGCGTCCACGTCGACATCGCGGACCGTCAGGTACACCTGGGACCCGCTGCGGCGGCTCACCTCGACGACCTGCCCCTCGATCCAGACGCGGTTCAGCCGTGCGATGTAGTCACGCAGCTTCACCGAGATCTCACGGACGGGCCAGGCGCGCTCCGGGGCACTGCCGTCGGCGGTCGGTGCCCTGCCCGAGTCGGGGTCCGTGGCGCCGGTGGTCATGTCGGGAGGGTACGACAGGCGGCGGACATGGCTGGCCCGCCTTACCATTGGGGCATGTCTGAATCGGGTCGCAAGGTCCTGCTCGCAGCGCCGCGCGGCTTCTGCGCCGGTGTCGACCGGGCCGTGGTGGCCGTGGAGAAGGCGCTGGAGCTGCACGGTGCGCCCGTGTACGTGCGCAAGGAGATCGTGCACAACCGGCACGTGGTCGATTCGCTGTCGTCGCGCGGCGCGGTCTTCGTCGACCAGACCGACGAGGTCCCCGAGGGCGCCACAGTGGTGTTCAGCGCCCACGGTGTTGCCCCGTCGGTGCACGCCGAGGCCGCCGAGCGCAACCTGCGCACGATTGATGCCACCTGCCCGTTGGTCACCAAGGTGCACAACGAGGCCCGTCGCTTCGCGGACGAGGGCTACCAGATCCTGCTCATCGGCCACGAGGGCCACGAGGAGGTCGAGGGCACCATGGGCGAGGCCCCCGAGGCCACCATCCTCGTCGAGGGCCCGG
>JAQBEX010000125.1:0-3573 GCA_032123675.1 Actinomycetes bacterium | reverse complement strand
GCGGCGATGTGGGGCACGGCCGCGACGGCGGACTCGCGGCAACGCCTGTACGGTGTCGATCGACGTCGCCAGCCGCGAGGAGGTGCTGCGGTATGTGGGTGCGCGACTTGGTGAATCCCATGTCGACGCGAGCGTCCACGTGGTGGTGCGAGTCGGCGTTCCGCAGCCTGCTGATGGGACACGGCTTCCATCGAATGCCGCGACCGCACGCACCCCGCTCTCCTGAGCCTAGCGACGGCTTCGTTCCGAGCCGGCCGGTGGACGTAGCCGAGACGAGGCCACCCTCTTCGCGCCGCTCGCGCGGACAGGCCGGAGAGGATCTGTAGCGGCTCCGTAGCGGGGCTCGGCGCTACGCTTCCGGACCGCGTCCGCAGGCGGCAATATGCAGCGCAGCCGCGACACCGGGCCGGTACGCGGCGAAGAGCAGCACCTCTCGGGGCGGCAGCTGCTTCATCGGCCGCGTTCGGCAGATACGTGGCTCCCCGTGGGGCTCGTGCGAGTCCCTCCGATCGCGGAAAGCGAACTGACTAGGCGCTCCCATCGCCGCAGTCCTTGAGGCTGCGGCCGGGTTCAGGTCTCAGGTCCCAACAACGGAACCCGTGTTCGGACGGCGGCAATGAAGTCTGACGTGGCGGCTGGATCTGGCTGCTTCGGGATCATGAAGTAGCGAAGATTCGCGACAGAGAGGATGTAGAGGTGATCGGTTTCGATGATGCGTTCAAACTGACCCCATTCGACCGTGACCGAGGTGCCATCGGACTCCTCGTGCAGACCATGATCGGTAATCGTGGCGAGGTGCAGGCCCGTGGTGGCACCCAGACCCTCGCGCTGGGCGACTTTGGCAAGTCGGCGACGGTAGGAGCGAGTTGCGATCGGCTTGCCGAAGACGACGAAGAGCGCGCCCATCACGAGGTAGACCCCGGCCAGCAGTCTGGCGAGGACCGGGTCGTCAACCATGAACCACGCCAGGGCTGCAACGCCCGCGAAGACCGATCCAGCGCCGATCCGGAAGTTCCGGATCATGCGTCTTCCGAAGTCGGCCGTCTCGAAGGCGACTGCATAGCCGTTGACATAGTCCTGAGACGTCATCGTGTAGCGCAACTGCTGGGCGCCATCCACTGAGAACCCCTGTCTCCGCTAGCGTCGTTCTGCCTGCGGACCATTGTGGCACTCGCGACGGCCATCCCTCGCACGGGGGAGGCCCCGGATCTGCTGGCAGCCCCGAAGACCGGTCGACGCCGCTTGCACCCGAAGGGCGGTACGCAAATGGCCCTTACGGCTAGGTGAGGTCAATACCGTCAGTGGGCCTCCTCCTGCCGGCGGTGTCCGTTCCAACGAAGGCAGCGTCGAGCAAGACAAGCTGAGCCTCGGCGAAGGTCGTGAGCGGGGCGACGGGGACACCGTGGTGACCACGAAGGGCACGATCCGGGTGATCGGTGTCGATACCCCCCGCTTCGTGGTTGAGCCGGGTGGATGCCTCCAGCGATTGCCTGTGGCAACCGTGCAGCGCCCCAGGCTCGATGCCGCATCACACTAGGCGTTGCGATGCCCGCATGAAGGCGCCCAGCACGCGGCAGTAGGGGCACCTTGCATCAGCCCCGAGTCGCGCTTGTTCGCCCCGGTGCACCATTCAGACGCCGGCGACGTAGGCGGTGAGGAAGTGGACGCCGTGGCGGTCGAGGTTGCCGCGGGCGCGGTCGTAGTGCTCGGTAGTGCGGGGGTCGGCGTGGCGGGCCAGGATCTGGGCGTCACGCAGCGGGACCCCGGCATCGAGGGCGTTGGTGATCGCCGCGTGGCGCAGCGAGTGCGGGCTGATGTGCCGCGGGATCGCCGCGGCCTTCGCGATCCGGGCGACCATCCGATACACGTCGCGGCGGTCGATCGGCTTGCCGGACACGGGTCGGCGGACCAGTGGCCCGCTGGTGCGCTGGCCGCGGCACGCCTCCAGGACCCGCAGGACGGGCACCGTGACGGGCATGGTGGCCGGCTTGTTGCCCTTGCCGACCAGGTGCAGCACTCGGTGCCCGCGCATCGTGTCGGCGTAGTCCTCGACCCGCACCCCGGCAGCTTCCGAGGCGCGCAGCGCGTTGATGCCCAGCAGGAAAGCCAGGGCGCCATGGTGCACGGTCAAGGTCTGGGCGACCTGCAGGAACCGGATCAACTCCAGGCGGTCAAGCCCTTGAGTGCGCGACTCGTCGCACTGCACCTTCGGTAGCCGGGCGTAGACCGCCGGGTCGGCGGTGATCAGCCCGTCGATGTGGGCGAACCGGAAGTACCCACGCACCCCGTGCATCATCGTCACGATCGAGGAGTCCATCAGCCCGCAGTCACCGAGATGGCGAATGTACAGCTCGACGTGGGCACGCTGGATCCCAAGCAAAGGATCAAGCCCGTTGCCCTCACACCAGGCGAACCAGCGCGCCAGCTGCGAGGTGTACATGGCATGCGTGCGCCCGGAGTAGCGGGCCAGGAACGACACCGCCGCCAACTGGGCGGTCGACATCGACGTCGGTTGGAACGGCAGCAGGATCGTCGAAGCAGTGGACATGGGAATCACCTCGCGCGGCGACTCGTCAGACGGCCCAGACCTCGCCCGCCGCCGACACGGTCAGGCACCCGGACCCCACCGACGTTAACCCCACCCCGACGGCGTGAGCGCGCCTGCCGGGAGAAGGAGGAAGCGACACCCTCGTGGACGCTGCCCCGCCTGGCAGCCTTCGCTGGCCAGGGTCAGGCGACGGTGTGCAGTTCGAAGCGCAGGCCGAGGGCGTTGGTGACTTTCAGGATGGTCGACCAGGTCGGGTTGCCGTCAGCAGACAGTGCCTTGTACAGCCCGTCGCGGCTCATGCCTACTCGCCGGGCCAGTTCGCTCATGTTCTGCGAACGGGCGATCACGCCCAGAGCCCTGGGGATAGCGGTCGGATCGTCGGCAGACTCCTGCAGGGCGATCTCCAGATAGGTCGCGACATCATCGAGATCCTCGAGGTAGTCCGCGGCATCGAACCGCGGGTACTTGCTGTCCCTAGCCATCGTCCCGGCCCTCCTCGTTCCAGTAGTCCTCGGCCAGTTGGTAGGCCCGCTCGATATCGCGCTGTTGGGTCGCCTTGTCGCCCCCGCACAGCAGCAGGATCACCCGCGGCCCGTCGTGCAGGTAGTAGACCCGGTAGCCCGGACCGAACCGCAACCGAAGCTCCCAGACTCCCCGGCCAACCGGCTTGGCATCGCCGGGATTTCCTGCAGCCAACCGGTCCAGACGTTCGACGATCCGAAGCCGGCCGACCCGGTCCTTGAGCTTCCGCAGCCACTGGTCGAAGTCATCAGTGCGGACCACTTCGACCATATGTCGACTATAACTGACACCCATCGCCGCGGACAAGTCCCGGAGCAGCGCGCGGTACGCGGCGATAGGGGGCGGGTTCGTGGGAGCCCAATCGGTCACTGGGCAGTCCCGGAACGGTCAGACGCCGGCAACGTAGGCCGTGAGGAAGTGGACACCGTGGCGGTCGAGGTTGCCGCGGGCGCGGTCGTAGTGCTCGGTGGTGCGCGGGTCGGCGTGGCGGGCCAGGATCTGGG
>JAQBEX010000124.1:0-28812 GCA_032123675.1 Actinomycetes bacterium | reverse complement strand
CGGCCCGCTGGACGGGATCCCCCGCGAGTCCGGGTTCCAGATCACCGCCTCCAGCGAGGTGATGGCCGCCCTCTGCCTCGCGACCGACCTGACAGACCTGCAGTCCCGATTGGGTCGGATCGTGGTCGGCTGGACCTCGGCCGACCAACCCGTCACCGCCGACGACATCGGTGCCGCGCCGGCGATGACCGCCCTGTTGCGCGACGCGCTCATGCCCAACCTAGCCCAGACCGCCGACGGCGGTCCCGCCCTGGTGCACGGCGGTCCGTTCGCCAACATCGCCCACGGGACGAACTCGATGATCGCCACCCGGCTGGCTCTGGCCACCGGGGCCGACGTCATCACCGAGGCCGGGTTCGGGTTCGACCTCGGCGGCCAGAAGTTCCTCGACATCGCCTGCCGCTCGGCCGGGATCTGGCCCCGGGCCGTCGTCCTGGTCGTGACCCTCAGGGCGCTCCGGCTGCACGGGGGGGCGCCCCTGGCCGAGGCCGGCACCCCGGACCCCGGGACCCTCACGGCGGGGCTGCCCCAACTTGAGCACCACCTGTTCAGTGTCGGTGCCTATGGGATCCCACCGATCGTCGCGCTCAACCGGTTCCCGGACGACACCGACGCCGAGGTCGCACTGCTGGCCGGGTGGTGCGCGGGGCGTGGCGTTCCGATGGCCACCTGCACGGGGTTCGCCGAGGGTGCCGCCGGTTCAGTGGCCCTGGCCGACGAGGTCGCCCGCGTGGTGGACGCGACCGACGCCGCCCCGGCGCAACCGTGGCATCCGTACGCGGCCGACGCGCCCTACCTGGAGAAGATCGCTGCCGTGGCCACGCACGTGTACGGCGCGGACGGCATCGAGGTGGCTCCCGCCGCCGCCCGGGACCTGGCGCGGATCACTGCAGCCGTGGGCACGGACCTGCCCGTGTGCATCGCCAAGACCCACCTGTCGCTGTCTGATGACAGGACCAGGCGCGGGGTCCCGCACGGGTTCACGATCACCGTTCGCGAGGCGCGGCTGGCAGCCGGCGCGGGGTTCGTGGTGGTGAGCACCGGCTCGATCGTGACCATGCCGGGGCTGCCCCGGGAACCGGCCGCCCTGAGGGTGCACGTGCGCCCCGACGGGTCGATCACCGGCCTGATGGCCGGTGACACCGACTGAGGCGGTCCCCTGCTTACCCCCGGCGCGCCGGTCAGCGCTTCTTGTCGGGCAGCGTCGTGGCCACCTGGTTGCGCTGCTCGGTCTTCGCGTGCTTGTCGGCGCGCTTCTCCTTCAGGGACTTGCCGGACTTCTTGGCCATGTGCTGGCGCGGGGACTTGTCTGCCATCGAGACTCCCGGGGTCGGAAGCCTGAATGGCTCCGTGCTGGTGACAGTACGCCCCAGCAGCGCTCCTGGCTATGGCGCCTCGCCCGGCAATCCCGGACCGACGCGCGAACAACTACGCCGGGGTGCCCTCATCCGGTTCGCCCAGCTTCGACAGGGCGTCGTACGTCTCGTCGTCGAGGGTCACAGCGGCCGCGGCGCAGTTCTCCTCCAGATGGGCGGTCGATGACGTGCCCGGGATGGGGAGCATCACCGGCGATCGGCGCAGCAACCACGCCAGCGACAGCTGGGCCGCGGGGATCCCGCTCCGGGCCACGATGCCCGCCAGGGGGCCGTCAGCTCGCGCCAGTGGCCCGGCTGCGATCGGGAACCAGGGGATGAAGCCGATCCCGTCGGCCTCACAGACCTCCAGGACCTCCTCGGAGCGGCGATCGCCCAGGTTGTAGAGGTTCTGCACGGTGGTCACGTCCACGACCTCGCGGGCCGCCGCGAGCTCCGCGACCGACACCTGGGAGACCCCGATGTGCCGGATCTTGCCCTGCTCCTGGAGCTCCCGGAGGGCACCGAGCTGGTCGGCCAGCGGCACGTTCGCGTCGATTCGGTGCAGCTGGTACAGGTCGATGCTCTCCACATCGAGGCGGCGCAGGGACATCTCCACGCACTGGCGCAGGTAGTACGGGCTGCCGACCGGCGCCCACCTGTCCGGCCCCGAACGGGTGAGACCGCCCTTGGTCGCGATGACCACACCGTCGTAGGGGTGCAGCGCCTCGCGGATCAGGTCCTCAGACACGAACGGCCCGTAGGAGTCGGCGGTGTCGATGAAGTCCACGCCCAACTCGACGGCGCGACGCAGCACGGCGATCGCGGAGTCGCGGTCGGCCGGCTCACCCCAGATCCCGGGGCCGGTGATCCGCATGGCTCCGTAGCCGAGGCGACGGACGGGCAGGTCACCGCCGATCGCGAGCGTTCCGGAAGCCTGGACGACGGGGGCGGTCTGGTCTGTGGTCATGGAACCACTCTGCCACCGGACCGGGCAGCGGGCTCAGTCGGGTTCGAGGGTTCGCAGGGCGTGATCGAGGTCCGGCGGGTACGCAGAGGTGAACTCCACCCACTCCCCACTGCCCGGGTGCGTGAATCCGAGTCGGACGGCATGCAGCCACTGCCGGTCGAGACCGCATCGCTTGGCCAGGACGGGATCCGCGCCGTAGGTGAGGTCGCCGACGCATGGGTGCCGCACGGCCGCCATGTGCACCCGGATCTGGTGCGTGCGCCCGGTCTCCAGGTGCACCTCGAGCAGGCTGGCGAATCGGAAGGCCTCCAGGACCTCGTAGTGAGTCACCGACGGCCGCCCGCCTGCGGTCACACCGAACTTCCAGTCGTGGTGGGGGTGGCGACCGATCGGGGCATCGATCGTCCCGCGCAACGGGTCTGGGAGCCCCTGGACCAGCGCGTGGTAGACCTTCTCCGGGGTGCGGTCCCGGAACTGCTGCTTCAGGACGCTGTACGCGGACTCGCTCTTGGCCAGCACCATCACGCCGGAGGTTCCGACGTCGAGGCGCTGGACGACGCCCCGCCGCTCTGGAGCCCCGGAGGTGGAGATCCGGTGGCCGCGCGCGGCCAGCACCCCGGTGACGCTCGGACCGTCGAAGCCCAGGCTCGGATGGGCGGCGATCCCCACCGGCTTGTCGACGACGATGATCTCGGGGTCCTCATGCAGGACGACCAGCTCAGGGACATCGACCTCCGGCACCGATCCCAGCGCAACGACATCCGGGATGTGCACCTCGACCAGCTGACCGGCCTCGACGCGGGCGCTCTTGCCGACCACCCGGCCGGCGAGCTGGACCTGGCCGGCCTCGGCGAGCTCGGCTGCCCGGGATCGTGAGAGCCCGAACATCCGGGCAAGCGCTGAATCGATGCGCTCCCCGGCCAGTCCGTCCGGGACGTGGGCCAGGCGCGGCTCAGCCATCGGTCCGGGTCTCCCCCGGGTCGACCTCACCGGGTTCGGTGGCTGGCACATCGGCCCGCTCATCGGCCGGCGCGGGGGCACCCATCTCGACCCCCTTGACGCTCAGGATGACGGCCAGGATCGCCGACCCGACGAGTGCCATGTCCGCGATGTTGAACACCGGCCAGTTGGGCAGCTCGAGGAAGTCCACCACGTGCCCACGGAACGGGGCGGGGTCGCGGAAGATCCTGTCGATGAGGTTCCCCAGCGCGCCGCCGAGGATGCCCCCGAGGACGACCGCCCACCACACGTTGGTCAGGCTGCGGGCGGTCCGCACGATGGCCACCGCCACCACGATCGCAAGCACGCTGATCACGATCGTGTAGTTGCCCGCCAGGGAGAAGGCCGCCCCGGAGTTGCGCACGAAGGTCAGCTGCAACCACTCACCGATCACCTGGATGGGGGGTTCGCCCTCAAGCCGGGCGACGGCGATGATCTTGGTGACCTGGTCGAGCAGGACCACCCCCGCTGCCACGCCGAGGGTCAGCGGGAGACGACTCACGTCAGCGGCGCTCCTCAGCCTGCTTGCAGGCGATGCACCGGGTCGCTCGCGGGAACGCCTGCAGGCGCGCGCCAGGGATGACAGACCCGCAGCCCTCGCAGACCCCGTAGGTGCCGGACTCGAGGCGGACCATCGCATGCGTGGACTGGTCGAGCAGCTCGCGGGCGTTCGCCGTGACGCTCATCTCCTGCTCGCGCTCCAGGGTCTTCGACCCGGCGTCGGCCTGGTCATCACCGGCCCCGTCACTGGAGTCCGCGATGAGCTCGGCCATGTCGGCCTCGCCCATGTTGAGCTCCTCGCGCAGCCGAACGATGTCCGCCTCGAGGGCTGTCCGGAAGGCGGCCAGTTCCTCGGCGGTCCACGGGCTGGCCACCGGGGCGGCCCCCTTCGGGGCGGGTTTCGCGGCGGACCTCGGGGCGGCTTTCGGGGCGGACCTCGGGGCAGCCTTCTTGGCAGCCTTCGGCGCCGGTTTCGCGGCGGACCTCGGGGCGGCCTTCGTCGCAGCCTTCGGGGCCGGTTTCGGGGCCACGTCCGGGGCGGCCTTCGTCGCAGCCTTCGTCGCCGCTCCCCCTGACACCGTGGCGCGGCCCTGCGCGGTTGACGTCGGCGCGCCCTGCCCTGCGGGTGCCGGTGCGGCCCCGGCACTCGCGGCCGGCCCCTCGCGGACGACGGATGCGGGCTCGGCCGCTGAGCTCCCGTGCCCGGGCAGGGCTGAGCGCACACTGGTCACGGCACGTCGGACGCCCCCGGTCACCCAGCCACGTCTGCTCATGTTCCGCTCCTGCCTCCTGCTGCGCACCCCCACGCAGATCCACAGGCGAGGATATCCCCCGTGGACGTCTTGCGTGCCGCGGTCCGGGTCAAGCCCGGTCCGGCACTGAGGCTGTGGGCGGCCCGCGCCCGCCCGGCACCCTAGAATTGGCCGCCTGTCCCCCGATCAAGGATGAGTCGATGAGTCCGCACGCCACGACCTCGCAGCCCGCGGCTGAGCCGAGCGCCGCCCGCCCATACGCCGCGGTCCCGGCCAAGGTCGACCTCCCCGCCGTCGACCGGCAGGTTCTGGGCCTCTGGGCCGAGCACGATGTCTTCCACCGCTCGCTGGCACAGCGCGAGGGCGCGCCCGGGTGGACCTTCTACGAGGGACCCCCCACCGCCAATGGCAAGCCCGGGACGCACCACGTGGAGGCACGCGTCTTCAAGGACGTGTTCCCCCGGTTCAAGACGATGCGCGGCTATCGGGTGGACCGCAAGGCCGGCTGGGACTGCCACGGGCTCCCCGTCGAGCTGGCGGTCGAGAAGGAGCTGGGGTTCAACGGCAAGGGCGACATCGAGGCGTACGGCGTCGCCGCGTTCAACCAGAAGTGCCGGGAGTCGGTCCTTCGCCACGTCGACGAGTTCGCCGCCCTGACCGACCGCATGGGCTACTGGGTCGACATGAACGACGCCTACTGGACGATGGATCCCGCCTACGTGCAGAGCGTCTGGTGGTCCCTGAAGCAGATCTTCACCAAGGGCCTGCTGGTCTCGGACCACCGGGTCAGCCCCTACTGCCCACGCTGTGGGACCGGCCTGTCCGACCATGAGCTGGCGCAGGGCTACGAGGATGTCGTCGACCCGTCGGTGTTCGTCCGGATGCCGGTCACCAGCGGTCCGCTGGCCGAGCGGTTCCCCGGGGTCAGCCTCCTGGTGTGGACCACGACGCCGTGGACGCTCGTGTCCAACACTGCCGTGGCCGTGAAGCCCGACGCCGTCTACCAGGTGGTCCGGGTGGCCGGCGATCTCGGCGAGTTCGGCGACAGCGAGCTGCTCGTGATCGCCGAGGAGCTGCGCGAGGCCAAGCTGCCCGAGGGCCACGAGGTCCTGGCCTCGATGCCGGGCCGCGACCTGGAGCACACCGGCTACTCCCGGCCCTTCGACCTGGTGGACATCCCGGATGCCCACTACGTGATCCTGGCCGACTACGTCACGACCGAGGACGGCACGGGGTTGGTCCACCAGGCCCCCGCATTCGGCGCCGATGACCTGATCTCCTGCCGCTCCTACGGCCTGCCGGTGGTGAATCCCCTGCTGCCCGACGGCACCTTCGACCCTGACGTACCCATGGTCGGCGGGCAGTTCTTCAAGGCCGCGGACCCGGGCCTGGTCGCCGATCTCGAGGCGCGCGGGCTGATGTTCCGCCACGAGCACTTCGAGCACTCCTACCCGCACTGCTGGCGATGCCACACGCCGCTGGTCTACTACGCCCAGCCGTCGTGGTACATCCGGACCACCGAGATCAAGGACCGGATGATCCGTGAGAACACGTCGACCGACTGGCACCCGAGCACCGTGCAGTGGGGACGGTACGGCGACTGGTTGGAGAACAACATCGACTGGGCGCTGTCGCGCAACCGCTACTGGGGCACGCCGCTGCCGATCTGGCGGTGCGCCGCGGACCACCTGACCTGCATCGGGTCACTTGCCGAGCTCGGCGAGCTGGCCGGTCAGGACCTGGCCGAGCTCGATCCGCACCGTCCGTACGTCGATGACGTGGCCTTCGACTGCCCGGAGTGTGGTGAGTCGGCCACCCGCGTGCCCGAGGTCATCGATGGCTGGTACGACAGCGGTGCGATGCCCTTCGCGCAGTGGGGCTACCCGCACACGGGGGTGGAGACCTTCGAGCGCAAGTACCCGGCCGACTTCATCTGCGAGGCCATCGACCAGACCCGTGGCTGGTTCTACACGCTCATGGCTGTCGGCACCCTCGTGTTCGACCAGTCCTCCTACCGCACCGTGCTGTGCCTGGGCCACATCCTCGATGAGGACGGCCGCAAGATGAGCAAGCACCTGGGCAACATCCTCGAGCCGATCCCACTGATGGACGAGTACGGGGCCGACGCCGTGCGCTGGTTCATGCTGGCGGCTGGCTCGCCGTGGCAGGCCCGGCGCGTGGGCCACGCCGCCATCGCCGACGTCGTGCGCAAGACCCTGCTGACGTACTGGAACACCGTGTCGTTCCAGTCGCTGTATGCGCGCACGGCCGGCTTCACCGCGGACCCAGCCACCGCTCCGGCCCTTGAGGACCGGCCCGTGCTGGATCGCTGGGCCCTTGCCGAGGCGAGTCGGCTGACTGCCGAGGTCACCGTCGCGCTGGACGCCTTCGACACGCAGCGGGCTGGTCGGCTGCTGGCCACCTATATCCACGAGCTGTCCAACTGGTACGTGCGCCGCTCTCGCCGCAGGTTCTGGGACGGTGACCCCGCGGCGCTGCACACGCTGCACGAGTGCCTGCGCACCCTCACCCTGTTGATGGCCCCGTTCACCCCGTTC
The DNA here is from genome assembly GCA_032123675.1 of Actinomycetes bacterium. GTDB lineage: Bacteria > Actinomycetota > Actinomycetes > S36-B12 > CAIYMF01 > Prado023. The sequence continues at coordinate 21,680 of JAQBEX010000124.1, read as the reverse complement.
ATCACCGATCGCGTGTGGCAGGACCTCTTCGCACACGATGCATCCGACTCGGTGCACCTGCAGCAGTGGCCAGATGATTCCGGCGAGCTGGCCGATCCGGAGCTCTGCGAGCAGGTGGCCCTGATCCGTCGGCTCGTCGAACTCGGCCGTGGTGCTCGGGCCGAGGGGCGGGTGCGGACACGCCAGCCCCTGAGCCGTGCGCTCGTCTCGGCCCCCGGGTGGGACCGGATGCCGGTCGAACTGCGTGCACAGCTGACCGAGGAGCTCAACGTGGTCTCGGTGGTCAGCCTCGGCGGCGGGTCTGAGGCCGCCACCGCCGACGAACTGGTGCATGTGTCGGTGAAGGCGAACTTCCGGTCCCTGGGCCGCCGCTTCGGGAAGGGCACCCAGGCGGTCGCGTCCGCGATCGCAGCCGCCGAGCCGGTCGCCCTGACCGCCGCGCTTCGGGACGCCGGAACCGTCGATGTCGACGTGGCCGGCGAGGCTGTGACCGTGGGTCCAGACGATGTCGTCATCACCGAGACGCCGCGCGAGGGGTGGGCCGTGGCCACCGACGCCGGCGAGACGCTGGCCCTCGACCTGCACCTGACCCCGCAACTGGTCAGCCGGGGGCTCGCCCGCGAGGTCGTCCGCCTCGTGCAGGAGGGACGCAAGGCCGCAGGGCTGGAGGTCAGCGATCGCATCGACCTGTGGCTCTCGACCGACTCCCCCGAACTCGGTGCGGCCCTGGCCGAGCACGCCGATGACGTGTCCGGCGAGGTTCTGGCCACCTCCCTGTCCTTCGGGGTCACCCCGGACGAGGCTGCCTTCACCGGCCACGATCCGGACCTGGACCTGACCTTCGCGCTGCGCCGGGCCTGACCGCACCGACGTCCTCGGCGTCCCTGTGGACGAACGCGCCAGGATGTCCGACGGTCATGGCAGGGTGTCGCCCATGACGCAGCAGGACCCGAGGGTCGACAGGAGCCGGGGGGCGGTCTACCAGGCCGAGGACTCGCTCGCATCGATCATGCGCCGGACCCACCGCGCGGTCCGGGTCGGCCGCCGCGTCGTGACGCTGCCGGCCGACGTGCCCTTCGCAGGCGTCGACGAGGTCCAGGGCTTCGTCGACCGGGTGCTGGCTCGCAGCGCCGCGGATGGGGGGGCCGACCACGGACCGGTGCGGGTCAAGGTCCGGCGCGGCTTCCGGATGGCCACCTACTCAGAGGGCCAGATCAACATCCCGGCCGCGGACCCGCGCGGTCGGTGGGCACTGACCCGGTCGGTCGTGCTGCACGAGATCGCCCACCACCTCACCGCGCGTCCGGGCCATGGCCGGGAATTCCGGGTCACGCTCGTGACCCTGTACGAGCGGCACGTGGGGGCTGGCGCCGCCGATCTCCTGCGCCACCTGTTCGCACCGATCGACGCGGTCCCCACGCCCGGCGACGCTGAGGGCAGCCCCGATGAACAGGTGCGCCGGGTCGCAGCCCTCCTGGCCAAGGCTGAGTCGACCGCAAACAGCGAGGAGGCCGAGGCCTATCTCGCCAAGGCAACGATCGTCGCGCAACGGCACAGCGTCGACATGGCCGTGGCGGCGATGGCTCCAGGCGCCGAGCGGGCGGCCCCGACCCACCGGATGCTCACGATCGGCAAGCCCCGACGCGCGCTGAACAAGCTGCTGGTCAGCCTCCTGGTGGCCACGGCCCAGGCCTGGTCAGTTCCGGTGGACATCGGTCACGGCTCGACGTACGTCCTGCTGTACGGCCTGCCGACGGACCTCGACCGGGTCGAGGCCGTCTTCGCCACGGCCAGCGCGATGATGGTCTCCGGCTCAGCGGAGCATGTCCGCTCCGGTGGGTGGCGAGGCAGCACGTACCGGCCGCCACAGGGTGGCCCCGCCAAGCCCGTCACAGCAGCGGTGGCCCGCAACGCGTTCTGCCTCGGGTTCATCCAGCGGCTGGGACACAACCTGGAACTCGCGGAACGGCAGGCACGCACCGCGGCCCAGTCGTCACCCACGCGTGCTGGCGAGTCGGACCGCTCGGACGCCCAGGACAGCGTCGATCTGGCGCTGCGAGCCCGCGCCGTGGCCGTCACCGACTACCACCGCTCTGCCTCCCGTGCTCGGGGTACGTGGCGGGCCACCGCCAGCGGGGCAGCTACCGCCTCAGCCAGTCGGCGCGCCGGTGAACGGGCGGCAGACCAGTACGGTCGCACGGGGGTCCGAGCTGGTTCGCGCGCGGCGATCGGGAACTGATCCTGCCAGGGCACCGCAGCGCCGGCTTCCATGTGCAGGACCCCCAGGGGGGCTCGGGGCCAGTGGGGCCCTGGGCCAGTAGGCCTACTTCTTGTCGCCGCCATCTGCCAGCGCGCTGAGGTCCTCCAGCTGCGACTGCAGGTAGCCGGTGAGCCGGGACCTGATCTCCGACTCGAACGTCCTGAGCGCACCAACCCTGCCCTCGAGCTCCCGGCGCTGCGCCTCGAGTTTCTTCACCGACTTGCGCGCTGCCTTCTCCGCATCCGCGACCATCGCGTCGGCAGTCCTGCGTGCGTCGGCAACATACTCGTCGGCGGTGCGCTGGGCCATCTCGAGCAGGCGAGCTCCCGCCGCGGAGGAGGCATGCGTGTCGGGGACTGCCGAAGCCTCCTCTGCCTTCTCCTGGCAGGCCTGCAACTCGTCGGCCAGGCGAGCCATCTCGGCCTCGATCTCATCGAGGAACGCATCCACCTCGTCCATGTCGTAGCCCGTGCTGTTGCGCACCAACTTGAACTGCTTGTCGTGGACGTCCTGCGCACTCAGTGCCATGACTGGCCTCCCAGGCCTCGCCTCGCCGTCATCCCAGCCCCGCCAGCACGCGCAGCATGAGCTGCAGCCCGATGAAGAGCACCAGGAACGCCAGGTCGAGCGACACCTGCCCGATCCGCAACGGTGGGATCACCCGCCGGATGGCCTTCAGCGGCGGATCGGTGGCACTCATGACGAACTCGAAGATGACCACCAGGAAGCCGCTGGGCCGGAAGTCCTTCGCGAACACCATGATCAGACCGATCACCATGCGGGCGATCAGCAGCAGCAGGTACAGCCAGATGATCGTGGAGAGAAGACTGACGATGGGACCCATGAGTCAACTCTGATTGAAGAACCCGTCCTGCGCGATCTGGGCCCGGGCCTCCGCCCCGACGTCGACGTTGGCCGGGGAGAGCAGGAAGACCTTGTTCGTGATGCGCTCGATGCTCCCGCGCAGTCCGAACACGAGCCCTGCGGCGAAGTCGACGATGCGCTTGGCATCGCTGTCATCCATCCCGGTGAGGTTGATGATCACCGGCACACCTTCGCGGTACTCCTCGCCGATCGTCCGGGCGTCGTTGTACGAGCGCGGGTGCAGCGTGGTGATCCGGTAGACGTCGGCCCCGGACGTGGACCCCGTCGGCCGGAAGGTTGCTGCCGGGCGCTCGGCCACTGCGGTGGCGCTGGGACGCACCGCGACCTCGGGGGCCGTGCGCGGGCGGGGGTCTGCCAACGGTGCGCTCACCTCGCGGCTGCGCGGCTGCGGAGCGCTGTCACCCTCGTAGTCGTCCATCAGATCGTCCTCGACGAGTCCGAGGTAGACAGCCATCTTGCGCATCGTGCCGGGCATGTGGGCTCCTTACGTGGCATCCGGTTCGCTGCGGGCGTCCCGGTATCGGGTTGATTTTACGTCAGTGGTTCTCGGTGCCCGAGCAGCGCGCTGCCCAGGCGGACATGTGTCGCACCGGCAGCGATCGCCGGCTCAAGATCGCCGGTCATGCCGGCTGAGCGCATCGAGGCGCCGGGGTGCTGCGCCCTGAGTGCGTCGTGCATGGTTGCCAGCCGTTCGAAGGCCTCCCGCGGGTCCTGCCCGAGGGGGGCCACCGCCATGACGCCGAGCAGGTCCAGCGAGGACGAACCGGCGATCTGGTCGGCAAGCGCCAGGATCTCGCCTGGTTGGGCACCGCCCCGTGGCGCCCCGGCCGATCGTGCGTCGGGGTCGGTCGGGTCAAGGTCGATCTGCACGCAGGTACCGACCCTGCGCCCGGCCCGCCCGGCGGCGCGATCCAGTGCGGAGACCAACGACGCTCGGTCCACCGACTCCACGACATCGGCATAGGTGACCACCGATCCCGCCTTGTTGCGCTGGAGCTGACCCACGAAGTGCCAGGTGAGGCCAAGGTCGGCGCACTCCTGCGCCTTGCCCCGCGCCTCCTGGTCGCGGTTCTCACCGACGTGGCTGATGCCGAGGTCAGCCAGCAGCCGTACGTCCGTCGCCGGCCAGGTCTTGGTGATCGCCACGATGGTGATCTCGCCGGGATCACGCCCCGACGCGGCACATGCGGCGGCAATCCTGCCGCGGACGACCGTGAGGTTCTCCGCGAGCTGCTCAGCACGACTCGCCGACATCAGGCGGCCGCCACGATCGCGACCGCCCCGCCCTGACGACCGGTGCGGCCGTCGCGGCGATGCGAGTAGAACGCCGGGTCCTCTGCAGGACAGCCGCCAACCAGCTCGCTGGACACGTCGAGCTCGGCCAGCCGTGCGGCCAGCCCCACCCGCAGATCCAGCGCCGGTTGCCCGTCAGGGGCCGTCGTGACGGCCTCGGGACGAACCATCGCCACCTCGTCAGCCCGATCCTGGGGCACCGGGTAGCAGGCACCGCAGATCGATGGCCCCAGGTAGGCAGTGATGTCGCTGCCCCGTGCGCCGGCCTGGTGCATCCCCTGCACTGCCGCCCCGACGACATCCTGGACCAGGCCGCGCCACCCGCTGTGGACTGCACCCACGACCCCGGCTACAGGATCGACGAGGATCACCGGGACACAGTCGGCGGCCAGGGCCACCAGGCCGATCCCGGTCTGGCGTGTCACGAGCGCGTCGACGGCTGCGATCTCCGCGCCCGGCGTGATGCCGGTCGGTTCGCTCACCATGTGGACCCCTCGTCCGTGGTCAGGATGCATGAAGGTCATCGAATCGGCTGGGACCCCGAGGGCACGAGCCAACTCGCGACGATTGGCCTCGACCGACACCGGGTCATCCCCGACGTGCGATGCGAGATTGGCTGCGGAGTACGGCCACCGGCTCGACCCACCGCTGGCAGCGTCACCCCGGCCGGTGAACAGGACCCGCGCCTCGACCTCACCCGGGAGGGCAAGGTCGAGGCGGTGGGTGATCATCGGCAGAGAAGAACTACTTCAGGAAGTCCGGGACATCGAGGTCATCGGGCTCGTCGAAGCTGATCGTCCGCGGCTGGCGCAGGTCCACGCCGGGCTTCTCCGAACCGGCCAACCCTGGCGGCAGGACCACACCCGCATGCGCACCCACACCGGCCAGGACCGGGGACTCGGCGCGCTTCTCGGACTCAGCCGCCGCGGCCTCCTCGATGACCTTGCGTCCAGCCGCCGCCTCATGGCGGGTCGGCGGATGACCACCATCGAAGCCAGCCGCGATGACCGTGACCCGGACCTCGTCGCCCAGGGTGTCGTCGATGACCGCACCGAAGATGATGTTGGCGTCCGGGTGCGCGGCCTCGGCAACCAGCCGGGCGGACTCGTTGATCTCGAAGAGCCCGAGGTCCGAACCGCCTGCGATCGACAGCAGCACGCCGTGCGCACCGTCGATGCTCGCCTCCAGAAGCGGGCTGGCAATCGCTGCCTGCGCCGCGCCGACGGCACGCTCGTCACCGCGCGAGGAGCCGATCCCCATCAGCGCCGAGCCGGCGCCCGACATGATCGACTTCACGTCGGCGAAGTCGAGGTTGATCAGGCCCGGGGTCGTGATCAGGTCAGTGATGCCCGAGACGCCCTGGAGCAGGACCTGGTCGGCCTGGCGGAACGCGTCGATCATCGAGATGCTGCGATCTGCGATCGAGAGCAGGCGGTCGTTGGGGATGGTGATCAGCGTGTCGACCTCGGAGCGCAGGGTCTCGATGCCGTTGTCGGCCTGGCCGCTGCGGCGCCGACCCTCGAAGCCGAAGGGCCGGGTGACCACGCCGATGGTCAGCGCTCCCAGCGAGCGGGCGATCTTGGCCACGACCGGGGCACCGCCGGTGCCAGTGCCGCCACCCTCACCCGCGGTCACGAAGACCATGTCGGCCCCCTTGAGGACCTCCTCGATCTCCTCGGCATGGTCCTCGGCCGCCCTTGCGCCGACCTCGGGATCCGCACCGGCGCCGAGGCCCCGGGTGAGCTCGCGGCCGATGTCGAGCTTCACGTCCGCGTCACTCATCAGCAACGCCTGGGCGTCGGTGTTGATGGCGATGAACTCCACGCCCTTGAGGCCGACCTCGATCATCCGGTTCACGGCATTGACGCCGCCACCGCCGATCCCGACGACCTTGATCACTGCCAGGTAGTTCTGTGGGGCTGCCACGTCAGGCTCTCCTTCTTCGGTTGCTGCGAAAGGTTGGGGTCGGACAGTGCGGTGGAGGGTTGAGCTCCATCGCGGGCCTGCACCTTCGGTTTCCGTGACTCTCACCCTCAACCTGAGGCTTAGAGTTATGTCAACCTGTGGTTGGAAGGGAACTTAGGTGCAGGAACAGGTGGTTTCAAGGACCGACCGGAACGTCGGCGTGTCGGTGGGCCGGGGCCGCGGTCCGACGCCGGCCCACCTCGGCCAGGGCCACCCGAGGGACCCCCTGGGGACAGGGTGGGGACGGACTGGGGACAACCTCGGGAGGGGTTGGGGACGAGTCTCCCGGCCGCGCTGTGGACAACTGTGTCAACAGTCGAGCAGCACCCTGTGGACACCGGAGGACGCGCCGGAGTACGGCCCGTCCGCGAATCTCGTGGGGCCCCCACTCTTGTTCGCTATGGGCGAACACGAGTGGGGCTGCCCTCGGGCCCCCTAGCCCTCTTCGGGCGATCCGAAGGTCGTGGGCAGCAGCGGCGCGCTGACGTCATACCGGGTCGCCTTGACCTCCATGAGTCCTGCCAGCACTCGTGCTTTGAGTTCGGAGTCGGCGACACTCCCCCATCGGACCGTCGCTCCTGAACGCAACCTGAAGGTGATGTTGTCGCGGCTGCGGGCGCTGACCTGCGCGACCCGCTTGCGAAGGTCCGCGGGGATGACCAGAAGCACGTTGCGGGCGATCTCGCGGGCTTCATCGGAGACTGCCGAGATGACGGGCATGGCCTTCGCCCGGGCAACCTTGTCGTAGACGATCCCTACGTCGTCCATCACGTGGAAGCCCTTGCCCGCCGGCAGCGCCGCAAAGGGGCGCCGGCCGGTGACCTCGAGCTCGATCGTGTTCGGCAGGGAGCGCCGAACGCTCACGTCGGCCACTGCTGGGATGGCGGTCATGATCCCGGCACGGACTGCGTCCGGGTCCACGGCGGGCACGTGGTCGGCCGCGGAGATCCCGGACGCGAGCCGGATCGACTCGGCCGACAGCCCGCGGGGGGCATCCACGACCACGTGCTCGACGAGGGTCACCGGCGAGTGCCAACCCACCGACCACAGCAGGCCGAGGCCGACAACACCGGCCAGCGCGATCCGACGTCGTCGCCGCGATCGCGGCGCGGCGACGGGAGCCGTTCCCAGGGGTTCCTGCGCGGTCTCCTGAGCCGGATCGTCGTCGAGCCCCTCGGCCCCGGTGGCAGCAGGGGCGTCAGGCTCCAGCTCTGTGGTGTCGTTCTGGCTCATCGGTTGTCCCCCTGTCGTTCGGCGAGCAGGTCGAGCACCTCGGACCCGAGCAGGACGATGTCCCCGGCCCCGAGTGTCATGACGATGTCCCCCGGGCGGGCCCGCTCGGCCAGGTGGCCGGCGACGGCTGACCAGGACGGCTCGAAGAGCACCTGGTCAGCAGGCAGCGGCACATGGCTGGCCAGGGACTGCCCACTGGCGCCGGGGAGCGGCTCCTCGCCCGGTGCGAACACCTCGAGGACGATGACCTGGTCGGCCAGGCCAAGCGCCTCGCCGAACTCCTCCACGAACATGGCCGTTCGGTAGTAGTGGTGCGCCTGGAACGCAACCACCAACTGCCCCTCCCCCACGACGTCACGTGCGGCGCGCAGGGTGGCAGCGATCTCGGTGGGGTGGTGGGCGTAGTCGTCGAACACCCGCACCCCGGCGACCTCACCCTTGAGGTCGAAGCGCCGCCGGGTCCCGGTGAACTGCGTGAGCCCCTCGAGGAGGGCCTCGGTCGGCAGGCCCAGGCCGATCCCGGTGAGCAGGGCGGCCGTGGCGTTGAGGACGTTGTGGGTCCCGTGCATCTGCAGGGTCAGCCGTCCGACCGGGGCCCCATCGGCCCCTGTGACCAGCGCTCCGGATCCAGATGCCGACGTGGTCACCTCGGACAGCACGTAGTCGGCGGCCGGGTCCACTCCGTAGGTGCGCACGTCCACGCCGCGTGCCCGTGCCTGGGCAGCCGTTCGCGCCGATCCGGGATCGTCGGCGCACAGCACCACGAAGCCGCCAGCGGCGCCGATGCCCTCGGCGAACTCGACGAACCCTTCCTCGATGGCCTCGAACGTGCCCCAGTGGTCCAGGTGATCGGGTTCGACATTGGTGACGATGCCCGCCTCCGCGGGCAGCATCAGGAAGGAGCCATCGGACTCGTCGGCCTCGACGATGAAGAGATCCCCAGCACCCTGATGGGCGTTGGCGCCGGAGTCGTTGAGTTCGCTGCCGATCGCGAAGGATGGATCTGCGCCGCAGTTCTGGATGGCGATCGTGAGCATGGAGGTCGTGGTCGTCTTCCCGTGCGTCCCGGCGACGGCCACCCCCCGACTGCCCGCCATCACTGCGGCCAACGCCTCGGCCCGTGACACCACCGGGATGCCACGCTCCTCAGCGGCGACGACCTCCGGATTCGTCGGGCGGATCGCCGTCGAGATCACGACCACCGCCGCGCCCGCCACATTCTCCGGATCGTGGCCAACACGAGCATCGACCCCGAGCGCCCGCAGCGCCACCAGTCGCTTGGACTCCTTGGCGTCGCTGCCCGAGACGGTCACCCCCCGGGAGACGAGGATCCGGGCTATCCCGGACATGCCCGCCCCGCCGATGCCCACGATGTGCACGGGGCCGGTCAAGTCGGTCATATCACCCTCTCCTCACCCTGCGCCCGGCCGGGCGGCCGGAGGCCTCGATGACCATGTCTGCGAGCCGCTCGTCCGCGTCGCGGATGCCATGCTCAGCCGCACTGGACCCCATCCGCGCCAGCCGTTGCGGATCGACCACCAGGGCGGACACGTCGGCGAGCAGGGTCGGGCCGTCAAGGTCCTCATCAGCTACGAGCAGCCCACCACCGGCGTTGACCGCAGGCAGGGCGTTGAGTCGCTGCTCGCCGTTGCCGATCGGGAACGGCACGTAGATGGCCGGCAGGCCAACAGCCGCCAGTTCTGCGCAGGTCATCGCCCCGCTCCGGCTGAGGACGAGGTCAGCGGCCGCGTAGGCCAGGTCCATCCGGTCCAGGTACGCGACGGGGTGGTAGCCCGGCGCCGAGTCCGTGACCGCGTCGATGTTGCCCTGGCCCACGGAGTGCAGGACCTGGACGCCGAGGTCGAGCAGGCCGGGCAGGGCCGCCGAAACGGCCGCATTGATCCGTTGGGCACCCTGCGAGCCACCGAAGACCAGCAGCACAGGACGCTCCGGGTCGAGCATCAGGGCGGCCCGGGCCTGCGCACGCGATCCGGCCCGGTCCAGGGTGGAGATCGATCGGCGCAATGGGATCCCGATCCGCACACCGCCGGGCAGGGTACCGGCGACGGCCTCGGCGACGTCCGGGGTGAACCGGGCACCGACCCGGTTGGCCAGGCCCGGCCGCGCGTTGGCCTCGTGGATCACCAGTGGGGTCCTGGTCCGGCGAGCTGCCAGGTAGGCCGGCAGGGCGACATAGCCGCCGAAGCCCACGACGACATCGGCCTGTACGTCGGCGAGGATGGATTGCGTCTCACGAAGGGCCTGGCGGACCCGCCCGGGAAGGGTGAGCAGCTCCGCGGATGGCCGCCGGGGCAACGGGACGGGTGGGATCATTCGAAGGTCGTAGCCCCGGTCGGGGACCAGCCGCCCCTCAAGCCCCTTCTCAGTGCCCAGGGCGGTGATCCCGACGGTGGCGTCGCGCCGGCGCAGGGCGTCGGCGAGGTTCAGGGCCGGCTCGATGTGCCCGGCGGTGCCCCCGCCAGCCAGGACGACATGCACGGCTCAGGCCTCCGAGGTTGGCGTCGGCAGACCAGCCACCGGCCGGGAGCGCCGCGCCTCCTGGCGCGCGAAGGCCAGCAGGACTCCAATGGCCATCAAGGATGGCAACAGCGACGAACCACCGTAGGAGACAAAGGGCAGCGGGACGCCGGTGATCGGCAGGAGCTGGAGAACCGCCCCGAGATTCACCAGCGCCTGGCCGACGAGCCAGGCGATGATGCCGGTGCAGGCGATGCGGACGAAGGCGTCGCTGGTCCGGATCGCCATCCGCAGGGCGAAGATGGTGATGGCGGCGAACAGGCCGAGCACGGTGAGCGCTCCGAAGAGGCCGAGCTCCTCACCGATCACCGGGAAGATGAAGTCCGTGTGAGCCTCGGGCAGGGCGCCCCACTTCTCCCTGCTGCCACCGAGTCCGACTCCCCACCAGCCACCGGTCCCGAGTGCGTACTTGCCCTGGGTGAGCTGCCAGCCCGCTCCGTCGAGGTCGGCCTCGGGATTCAGCCAGGCCGTGAACCGTCGCATTCGATACCCGACGGTCAGCGACAGCGCGGCGACGCCCGCCAGCCCCAGAACCCCGAGTGCGGCGAAGATCCGCATCGGCGCCCCGATGACGAACATCAGGCTGGCGACGATGATCGACATGATGATGGCTGTGCCCAGATCGCCCTGGAGGACGACCAGGGCCACGAAGGTCGCAGCCACCGGGGCGAAGGGCAGCATCAGGGAGCGCCACTGGTGCAACCAGGGCTCCCTGCGGGCGAACAGGTCTGCGGACCAGAGGATGAGCGCCAGTTTCGCGAACTCCGAGGGCTGCAGTCGGAAGGGTCCGACGAGTTTGATCCAGTTCCGCTGGCCATGGACGCCCACGCCGATGCCCGGCACGAACGTCAGCACCAGCAGGACGAAGCTGACCACCAGGAACGCCAGCGACAGTCGGCGGATGAGCGAGATCGGCATCTTCGAGATGAAGAACAGCGCCGCGACACCGATCCCGGCGAACAGCGCCTGCCGGATGAACAGGGTGAAGGCGGAGCCGGAGATCTCGTAGGACTCCACGCTCGAGGAGCTCAGGACCATCACGAGTCCCAGCACGAGCAGGAGCATTGTGGCACCCAGGATCAGGTGGTAGGGCGCCATCGGGTGCTGGTTGAGCCGATCCCGCCAACTCGGTTCGCCGGCTCTGGGGTCGCTGGGCTCCTCGGACCTCGTTCGCGGCGTCCGGGTGTGACTCACATGCCCTCCTGCGCCAACGTCTGCACGGCCCCGGCGAACATGTCACCCCGTTGCGCGTAGTCGCGGAACATGTCCCACGACGCGCATCCCGGGGCCAACAGGACGGTGTCGCCCGGGCTTGCCATTGCCGCGGCAGCTTCCACGACGTCTGTCATGGCACCAGTGTCGGTGCGCGAGACCTCGACGATCGGCAGATCGGGCGCGTGTCGCGCGATCGCCTCGGCGATGACATCCCGGTCCTGGCCCAGCAGCACCACACCCACCATCTGGCCGGCCGTGGCCGCCACGAGCTCGTCGAAGGACTGCCCCTTGGCCAGTCCCCCGGCAATCCAGACAACCCGGTCATATGCCATCAGGGAGGTCTGCGCCGCATGACAGTTGGTCGCCTTGGAGTCGTCGATGTAGCGGACGCCGTCGACCGTGCCCACGTCGCAGATCCGGTGCCCCGCCGGCTCGAAGGCCTGCAGCCCGTCGCGCACCGCGCCGGCCGGGACCCCGTGGGCACGGGCCAGCGCTGCGGCCGCCAGTGCGTTGGCCACGTTGTGGGGGGCAGCCGGACGCACGTCGCTGATTGTGGCGAGCTCCTGGGCGGCCTGCGCCCGGTTGGCCACGAAGGCCCGATCGACGAGGATCCCCTCGACCACGCCGAGCATGCTGAGGTCCGGGATCCCCAAGGTGAACCCGATCGCCCGGCAGCCCTCGATGACGTCGGCGTCCTGCACCATGCGCAGGGTCACCTCGTCGGCGACGTTGTAGACCGCCGCCACCTGGGTCCGGGAGTAGATGCGCGCCTTGGCCGCGACGTAGGCGTCGAAGGAGCCGAACAGGTCGACGTGGTCCTCAGCGATGTTCAGGCACACCGAGGCCTGCGGGCTCATCGAGTGCAGGAACGGCAGCTGCGGGGCGCCGACCTCGACGGCGATCACGTCCAGTTGCCCCTCGGGGGTCGCCTCGGCCATCACCACGTCGACCATCGAGACCCCGATGTTGCCCGCGGCGACCGTGCGCAGGCCAGCCGCACGCAGCATGGCCGCCAGCATGAGCGTCGTGGTCGTCTTCCCGTTCGTCCCGGTGATCACCAGCCAGGGCGCGGCCCTGGACGGCAGGCGGAGTCGCCAGGCGAGCTCGAGCTCACCCCAGACCGGCACGCCTGCGGACTGGGCGGCGGCGATGATGGGTGCCAAGGGGCTGAGCCCCGGAGACACGACGAGCACGTCCACGCCCTCGGGCAGGGTGTCCCCGTCTCCGAGGCGGACCACGGCGCCAAGCAGGTCAAGGACTGCAGCTCGATCCTTCTGCGCCGGCCCGTCAGCCGCGTCCACGGCCGTGACCCGGGCGCCGAGGCCTAGCAGCGCGTCGGCGGCGGCGAAGCCGGCGATGCCGATGCCCGCAACCACGACGTGGATCCCAGTCCAGTCGGATTCCCGATCCAGGTCCACCACCATCAGCGCACCCACTCGGCGTAGAACAGGGCCAGACCGCCGGCCACGAAGAGGCCCTGGATCAGCCAGAAGCGCACGACGATCGTGATCTCCTGCCACCCGAGCATCTCGAAGTGGTGGTGCAGCGGGGCCATCCGCAGCACCCGTCTGCCGGTGAGCTTGAACGACCCCACCTGGGCGATCACCGACAGGGTGACGATCACGAACAGGCCACCGAGCAGCAGGAACAGGAACTCGGTGCGGCTCATGATGGCCAGGGCCGCCATCGCACCACCGAGGGCCAGGCTGCCGGTGTCTCCCATGAAGATCCGGGCGGGGCTGGTGTTCCACCACAGGAACCCGAAGCAGGCCCCCGCGCAGGCGACTGCGAACGCGGCCAGGTCCAAGGGGTCCCGCACGGTGTAGCACCCCGACGTGGCCAGGAACGAGCAGCTCTGGTTGTACTGCCAGACCCCGATCAGCGTGAACGCGCCGAACGTGAGCACGGACGCGCCGGCGGCGAGTCCGTCGAGCCCATCGGTGAGGTTGACCCCGTTGGTGATCGCCGTGACCAGGAACCAGATCCACAGCAGGAACAGGCCCAGCGGCAGGAGCCACGGCGCGTCCCGGACCGTGGAGATCGCCTGGGAGGCCGGCGTGATGCCGTCCTCGTCCGGGAACCGCGTGGCCATGTACGCGAAGCTCAGGGCCACGGCTGCCTGGCCCAGCAGCTTCGTCCGGGCCCGGATCCCCCCGCTGCGCGACTTGAAGACCTTCAGGTAGTCGTCGGCGAAGCCCACCAGCGACAGCCCGACCATCAGGTACATGGCGAGCAGGCCCGAGACCGTCGGCGGGTTCCACCTCAGGACGTGGGCGGCGCCGTAGCCCAGGACGACTGCACCCACGATGGCCAGGCCACCCATGGACGGGGTGCCTCGCTTGCCGCTGTGCTCCGGGTAGACGATGCCGTCACCGGACTCGCGGATGGACTGCGCCAGGTCGCGGCGCGAGAGCAGCTTGATGAGCAGCGGGGTCCCGAAGAGGGCGATGCCCAGGGCGAACATGCCGCTGAGGACGATGAGGATCATGTGGGGCCCTCCAGGAGCGCGTCGGCGACGGCCTCGAGGCCGATGGATCGCGATGCCTTCACGAGCACGACATCACCGGGCTGCACCAGGCCACGCAGCAGTTCGATCGCGGCATCCACGTCGGGGACGAACACCGCCTCGTCGTTCCACGACCCCTCCTGAGCGGCCCCGAGATAGAGCGCCCGTGCCCCCTGGCCGACGGCGATCGTCTTGGCGATGTCCAGCCGGACGGCCAGCCGCCCCACGGCGTCGTGCTCAGCGATCGAGTCGTCGCCGAGCTCGCGCATCTCGCCAAGGACAGCGATCGTGTGGCCGTGGCTGCTCATCGCCGCCAGCGAGCGCAGCGCCGCCCGCATGGACTCCGGGTTGGCGTTGTAGGAGTCGTTGACGACCGTGACCCCGCCCGGGGTCGTGGTGACCTCCATCCGCCACCGGCTGCGGGGTTGTGCGGCAGCGAGCAGCTCAGCTGCGCGCACCGGAGTCATGCCGAAGTGCAGGGCCACGGCAGCCGCCGCGCAGCCGTTGCTGGCCATGTGCTCACCGACCATGCCCATGTGCACGTCCGCATCCCCAGCCGGCGTGTGCAGCGTGAAGGACGCCCGGGCGGTGCCGTCCAGCGTGAGCCCGACCGCACGCACGTCGGCCGCTGGACTGGCCCCGAAGGTCACCACCGGCGCCACCGATCGCGCGGCCATGCCGGCCACGATCGGATCATCGGCGTTCAGCACGGCCAGACCGGTGGGCTCCAGCGCCTCGATGATCTCCGCCTTGGCCTGACCGATCGCCTCCCTGCTGCCGAACTCGCCGAGGTGGGCCGAACCCACGTTCAGCGCCACGCTGACATCGGGCGGAGCGATGGCGCACAGCTCAGCCACATGGCCGATCCCGCGGGCACCCATCTCGAGGACGAGGAACCGGGTCTCCCCAGTCGCGCGCAGGATGGTCAGCGGGAGGCCGACCTCGGTGTTGAACGAGCCGGCCGGTGCGACAGTCGGACCGATGTCCTCGAGCAACGTGGCGATGAGGTCCTTGGTCGTGGTCTTGCCCGACGACCCGGTGATCGCGACCACCCGCGCGTCCGGGAGCTGGGCCAGCACGTGGCTGGCCAGCCGACCCAGTGCGTCCACGGGATCATCAGCAACGACGATGGTCGGCCCGCCGGTCGGACGGGAACCGAGCGTGACCACAGCACCGGCACCGATAGCGGCGGCTGCGAAGTCGTGCCCGTCGACCCGCTCACCCGCGATGGCCACATACAGGTCGCCGGGCGCGGCCAGCCGTGAGTCGGCCACGGCACCAGTGACGGCAGCGGCTGTGTCCGGGCAGTCGACGAGCGTCCCGCCCACCGCAGCGGCGACTGCTGCCACGTCCATCTCGATCATCGGAGCTCCTCGAGGGCCTCACGCACGACGAGGCGGTCGTCGAACGGTGTCGTCACGCCGGCCACCTCCTGTCCCTGCTCATGGCCCTTGCCGAGAACCAGAACGCAGTCATCGGGCCGGGCCAGGCGAACCGCCCGTTCGATGGCCGCCCGGCGGTCGCCATCCTCGTGGAGCACCGCCCGGTCAGCCGCTGGGACGCGGCGAGCGCCCTCCATGATGGCGGCCCTGATCTGCGATGGCTCCTCGGCGCGCGGGTTGTCGTCGGTGATGATGACGACGTCGGCCCCATCGGCGGCCACCTCCCCCATGAGCGGGCGCTTGTCACGATCACGGTCGCCACCGCAGCCCATCACGACGATCACCCGCCCCTGGCAGGCCGCCCGGGCCGCCACCAGCGCCCTGGCGACGGCGTCGGGCGTGTGGGCGTAGTCCACGAGGGCCAGCACGTCCTGCTCGGACCGGACCCGCTCCATGCGACCAGGGACCCCAGGACAGTCCCGCACTGCGGTGGCTGCCACGAGCGGGTCGACCCCGTGGTGCACCGCTGCGGCGATCGCGGCCAGCGCGTTAGCCACGTTGAACAGCCCCGGGAGGCCGACCCCTGCCGAAACTTCGCCCGCCGGGCCGACGGCGACGAAGCGCGTCGTGCCCTGCGGTGCCGGGGCGATGTCCCGGGCGGTCCAGTCCGACGGCCCCGCCAGGGAGTAGGTCGTCACCGGGATGCCAACCATCTCCGCCAACGAGCGCCCCCACTGGTCATCGACGCAGACCAGGCCAGCTGCGCAGCGTTCAGGCGTGAACAGCTCAGACTTCGCCCCGAAGTAGCTCTGCATGTCGCCGTGGAAGTCCAGATGGTCCTGGCTGAGGTTCGTGAAGACGCCGAGGTCGAAGCGCAGCCCATCCACACGGCCCAGCTCCAGGGCGTGGCTGGAGACCTCCATGGTCACGGCCGACACTTCACGCTGGCGCATCACGGCCAGCAGTGCGTGCACGTCGGGGGCCTCGGGTGTGGTCCGCGTGGCCGGGATGACCTCGTCTCCGACCTGCGTCGCGACCGTGCCGATCAGCCCGGTGCGCTGGCCGTCAGCGCGCAACGCGGCGTCGAGCAGGTAGGCGGTCGTGGTCTTGCCGTTGGTCCCGGTGATCCCGGTGGTGCGCAGCTGGTCGGCGGGCCGTCCGTACAACCATGCCGAGACCGACCCGAGGACCGACCGTGGGTCATCGACCACGAGCAGGGGCAGGCCGGAGCCCCCCTGCTCATCGATGAGCACCGCCCCGGAGGGATCGGTGAGGATCGCCGCGGCACCGGCCGACTCAGCCATCGCGGCAAACCGCGCGCCGTGGGTGGTGAACCCCGGCAGCGCCGCGTAGAGGTCACCCGGGCGCACCCGACGCGAATCGAGGGTGACACCGCTCAATGTCGCCGGTGGGCCGGTCGGCAGCCCCAGCATGTCGCGCAGGACAGCGCCGCTCGCGACGACGCCGGTCGGTCGGATCACGGTGGCTACCAGGTGGTCGGGATCTGGGGTGACGTCGTGCCCGACGGCGGGATCTTCAGCTCCTGGAGCGCGTAGGTCATGGTCGTGTTGAACACCGGCCCGCCAAGCACCGATCCGTAGTGACCGTTCTTCGGGTCCTGGAGCATGACCTGCACGACGATCTCGGGGTCGTCAGCCGGGGCGTATCCGATGAACGATGCGCTGTAGCCGGAGTAGCCGCCGTTGACAGCGCGCTCGGCGGTTCCGGTCTTGCCGGCGACGCGGTAGCCGGGGATCTTCGCCACGGCCCCGGTGCCGTCGGTGACCACGTTCTCCAGCATCCGGGACACGGACTTCGCGGTCTTCTTGCTCACGACCTGGACTCCCGGCTCGGTCGCCGCCGGGGTGAAGCTGCCGTCGGCGTCGACATATCCGTCGATGAGCCGAGGCTTCAGGCGCACCCCGTCGTTCGCGATCGTCTGGTAGAGACTCGCCACCTGCAGGGAGGTCACGGAGTAGCTCTGCCCGTAGGCCAGCGCCTGGAAGGTCGTGGGCCACCAGTTCTCCGGCTTGGGCAGAAGCCCGTTCTCCTCTCCGGGGAAGTTCAGCCCGGTCGGCTGGCCCATGCCGAACTTGCGCTGGTACTCGTACAGCTTGTCGCCACCGATCCTGTCGGCGAAGAGGATCGTGCCGATGTTGCTGGACTGGGCCAGAACGCCGTTGAGGGTCAGCTGCAGGGTGCCGTGCGGCGTGTGGTCGTTGGTGGTGTGCCCACCGCGGGTCAGGGTCGGCGGCACGGTGATCTTGGACCTGGGCTTGGCCTTGCCCTCCTCGATGACCGCGGACATGGTCAGCACCTTGCCGGTCGACCCCGGCTCGTAGATCTCTGACACCGGCCGGTTGCCCATGTCGTCCTCGTTGGCGCTCGTGTAGTTGTTCGGATCGAAGGTGGGGGCTGTGGCCATCGCCAGGATCCGGCCGGTCTTGGCCTCGATCACGGTCACGGTGCCGCTCTCGGCATCGGCGTCGCGAACCCTGGCGGCGATCGCGCGCTGGGCGACGTACTGGATGTCGCGGTTGATGGTCAGCTGCACCCCCTGACCCGGAACTGGTTCGAGCAGGACGTCCTCGGCTGAGGGAATCGCCTGGCCGGCTGCCCCCTGCTCGAACGTCCGCGAGCCATCGGTGCCCTTCAACCTGTCGTCGAGTGCCATCTCCAACCCGCCGGAGCCCACGCCCTCGGAGTTGACGAAACCGAGGACGTTCGCAGCCAGGGTGCCGGCCGGGTAGGTCCGCTCGGTGGTCTTCTCGCTGAAGATCCCCACGATCTTCAGCGCCTTGATCTGACGCCACTGCTCGGGGGTCAGCCCCTTGGCCACGTAGACGAAGATGTCGTCGCCGGTCAGCTTCTCCTGCAGCGTGGCCTGGTCCATGCCGAGCATCGGGGCCAGCCGCTCGGCGGCCTCCGCCGGGTTCTCGATCAGGTTCTGGTCGGCGGTGACGTTGCGCGACTCCACGGTGATCGCCAGCGGAGCACCTTCGGAGTCGTAGATCGGGCCGCGGTCTGCCGGCAGGGGCAGGGTCCGCACGCGCTGGTTCTGGCCCAGGGCGGCGAGATCGTCGCCCTTGAGCACCATCAGGTCGAAGATCCGCCCGGCGTACACGCTCAACAGCATGAGGACCGCGAAGGTCAGATAGATCGCCCTGGCTCGGCCATCGGCTCGGGTGAACACCCGGGGAGCTGGGGCGCCGGACGGGTCGGGTTGCGTGCTCGGCGAGCGCGGCGGGGCGACGGAGCTCACGGGTTCACCCCCTGCTGGCTGGGTTCGGGTGCTTGGCTGGCCTGTGGTTCCGCGGCTTCGCCGGCCGGGTCCACCGCGGCCGGGGCAGCGCCGCCGTCCTCGACGGGGACCGGCGCGACCTCGTCAAGGCCGGTGGCTGGGTCCAGTGCGGGGTCGATCGCGGTGCCGCTCACCTCAGCGCTGGGGGTCGGCGTCGGGGTTGGCAGCACCCCGGGAGCACCGAAGAAGGAGACCTTCTCGGTGGGCTTGGGGGCCGGGACCGGCTCGCCGAGCACCTCGCCGTCGGAGAGTCGCAGGAACACGGGCGCCGCCGCAGGGACCATCCCCAACTTGCGCGCGGCCCGCTCCACCTCGACAGGAGTCTCCGCGCTCTGGACCGCGCGGGCCAGAGCCTCCTCCTCCTCAGCGAGCAGGATCAACTCGATCTCGAGCTCGTGCTGTCGGAAAGCACCCTGGCTGATCACTGTGTTCAGCAGGAGGACGGCGAAGAACCCGGCCGCCAGCACCGCCGTGCACGCCACGAGCATCCGGTGCCGGGGCGACCGCGATCGTTCCGGCCCGACCACCCGAGAGCGCGCTGCCCGACGTTGGGCGCGCCGGGAACCGCTGTCCGGGGTGACATCGAGGACCGGCTCATCGGACGCCTCGGCACCCACGGGCTTCGTGGCCGCCGTGCGCCGTGATGTGGGGCGGCGGGTCCGGCTGGTGCGCGCAGTCCGGGCGCCCGGGGATCGCTGCTCGCGACCGGCGGTACGCGTCGAACTCATTCAAGCCTCCCGAACATCGACCTTCTCGACGGCCCGCAGCCGCACCGAGGCGGCCCGCGGATTCCGCAGGACCTCATCTTCTGATGCTTTCTGCGATCCGCGGGTCAGAACACGCGCAGTGGGACGCAATTCCTCGGGAATGACGGGCAACCCGTGCGGGACGACGGGGTCCGTGGCAGGGCGCAACGCCGCCTTGACGATCCGATCCTCGCCGGAGTGATAGCTCATGACCACCATCCGGCCGCCCACCGACAGCGTCGCCAGCGCCGCCGGGATCGCCCGGCGCAGGACGTCGAGTTCGGCGTTGACCTCGATCCGGAGGGCCTGGAACGTACGCTTGGCCGGGTTGCCCCCGGTCCGCCGCGCCGGAGCCGGGATCGTGGCCCTGATCAGCTCGACGAGTCGGGCGCTGGTGGTGAACGGCTCGCGCTCGCGCTCGCGGACGATGGCTCGTGCCAGCGGTCCGGCGAACTTCTCGTCGCCGTAGGTGCGCAGGATGTGGGCGAGGTCGCCGACCGCGTAGCTGTTGAGGACCTCGGCCGCTGTGATGCCGGTGGTCTGGTCCATCCGCATGTCGAGGGCCGCATCCTGGGAGTAGGCGAACCCCCGATCGGCGAGGTCGAGCTGCATGGACGAGACCCCTAGGTCGAACAGGATGCCATCGACCTCTTGGTACCCCAGCGCGCCGACCGCAGCGCCCACCTGGTCGTAGACGCAGTGCACCCCCTGGAACCGGTCGCCGAAGACAGCGAGCCGCTCTCTGGCCAGGGCCAACGCCTCGGTGTCGCGGTCCAGGCCCACGACCACCAGGTCCGGATGAGCCGACAGCAGTGCCTCGGTGTGGCCACCCAGCCCGAGGGTCGCGTCCACCGCCACCGACGCGGGTCGGCTCAGCGCCGGTCCGAGCAGCTCGAGGCAGCGTTCGAGCAGGACAGGCACATGACCGGGATCAGGACCCACTAGGCAACCACCAGGTGTTGGATGACGATCAGGGTGCCGATGGTGCACACCACCGATGCCGGAAGGGCGAGGTAGCTGCGCAGCGAACGCACGCATGCACCTCCTGGACGGAATGGGCCGTACCACCAGGCCCCCCGCCGCGTCTCCGGCGCCGGGGAAGTGGCGTCGGGGTGGGTTTCGGCGCCGGGGAAGTGGCGTCGAACTCGCGGAGGGGAATCTCGTGGGGCGGACAGGGACGAACACTCAGGGCAGGACGACACCACCTTCCTGGTCGAGTTCGGCGAATTCGGCCTCATGCCGAGCCAGGTAGGCCTCCCATGAAGCCGCGGCCCAGATCTCGATCCGGTTGTCCGCGCCGACGACGGTGAGGTCGCGGTCGAGGGAGGCGTAGTCACGCAGGATCGGGGGCACCGTGAGGCGGCCCTGCCGGTCAAGGGATTCGTCGTAGGCCGACGAGAAGAAGACCCGGGTCATGGCGCGGACGCTGGCATTGGCCTGGGCGCTGGCCCGGAGGCCGGCGGCGTAGGTGTCGAACTCCCCGCGCGGCCACACGACCAGGCAGTGGTCCTGGCCCTTGGTCAGGACCAGACCGTCATCGAGCCCGTCGCGGAACTTGGCAGGGAGGATGATCCGGCCCTTCTCGTCCAACTTCGGGAAGTGCGTCCCGAGGAACACGGCCGTTCACCTCCCCTCCTGCCCCGCAGCCTGCACGGGAAGCTCCACGCAACTCCGACATCCGCCACAGTACTCCACATCACTCCACTTGTCTCCATATCTGTGTGAATCTGAGGCATCTCCCTCCACATTGCCCAGATCCTGGGGTCGCCGCCGCGCGCTGTCCGTCGGGCCGCCGCGTACTGGCCGTCAGGTCGGCGGACAGCCAGGACCGTCAGGGAGAGGGAAGGGTCGGCGAATGACCTCAGCGGAAGCCCAGGATCGGATCGCCCACGCGTTCCTGGTCGAGCGGGTCCTCACAGGCTGGGTTGGGTCGTGCTCGGCATCGGAGCCGTGTCCCTGGCAGGCATCGCCGTGCTGTGGCTCGACGCAAGCATCACCCTGACCACGGCAATGGGAGCCGCCGCCGCGACCCTGGTGGGTACGGTGCTGGCCGGAGCTGGTGCCTACGGATCAGGGACGAAGATCGGCATCGCGGCATCGCAGTTCGCCCTCACCGAGGAGCGCTTCAACGCAGCGACCGGTCCCGACTCCGACCGCGCGAACTAGCGGCCTTCAGGCCGTGGCACGCGGGTCCCGACCTCGCGTCCGGTACCCGGGCGGGGACTGCCCGGCCTCGGCGCCCGAAAGCACGGACACCTGCCCGACACGGTGGTCGCCGACGACGGCCTTCGGGTCAGCAACGACGAGCCAGACGTGGGATCCGCCGCGTTCCCATCACCCGTCAGGTCCCGCACAG
>JAQBEX010000123.1:0-3735 GCA_032123675.1 Actinomycetes bacterium | reverse complement strand
GCGAGGACTCCCACGAGCACCAGCCGCAGGATGACGACGCCGGCCCCATCCCACGGGATGTCCACGCCCGGTCGGGTAACGACGAAGACCGGCCAGTGCCACAGGTACAGCCCGTACGAGCGCTCCCCGAGCCAGCGCAGGGGTGCCACGCCCAGACCCCGACCGAGCAGGGACGCCGGGTGGCTGGCCACGGCCAGCAGGACCGCAGCCAGCGCCGCGATGGCCAGGAAGCCGCCTCGGTACAACCAGGCGGAGTACTCGTTGACCAGGACGAAAGAGGCAACGACGCCGACCAGCGCAAGCAGACCGACCCCGTCCAGCAGTACCCGCGCCGCGGGCGCCACGTCACGGCGCATGCGCCCCGGCACCCAGACCACAGCCAGTGCGGAACCGAGCAGCACGCCCATGGCGTGGGTGTCGGTGCCGAAGTAGACCCGACTGGCGTCCGCACCGAAGGGCATGTCCTGACTGACCGAGAGCCCCACCATCCACGCCGTGGACAACAGTGCACCCGCGAGGGCGAGCCGGCCCACCCAGCGGGTCCCGCCAAGCCGCCAGGCCACCAGCATGACCGTGGGCCACACCAGGTAGAACTGCTCCTCAATGCTCAACGACCACAGGTGCTGCAAGAGTGGCGGGCGGCCGAACGCCGCGAAATACGACTGGTCACTGAAGACATAGGACCAGTTCAGGACGTAGAGCAGGGCGGGCGGCAGGTCGGCCAGGTACTGGCCGGCGGCATCGCGGGCCACTGTGGCGGCCAGCAGCGAGCTGAACGCCAGGACCAGGAGCAGCGCGGGCAGCAGCCGCCGCATCCGGCGCAGGTAGAACCCACGGAAGTCGATCCGGCCCGTGCGCGACACTTCGCCGAGCAGCAGCGAGGTGATCAGGAACCCGGACAGCACGAAGAAGACATCCACACCCAGGAATCCGCCGGGCATCCACAGCAGGTCGCTGTGGTACAGCAGCACGGCGACAACCGCCAGCGCGCGGACCCCGTCGAGCCCGGGCAGGTGGGGCAGCGACGGGCGCGGGCCACGTCGTGGGCGTCCGCCCCGCGTGGGCGCAGCACGGCCAGCGGCGGATGCTCGTTGAGGCGTGGCACCCAGGTCCGTGGCCATCGGGGTCCCGTCTGTCTCAAGGGCGAATTCGTAGGGCACGAGAATACGCTGGCTCCGGCAAGCTGGCAGGCAACGTGCGGGCTGCCGACATATTTCAGCTGCTAATCTCAGGCGGCACCATCGCGACGATCCGTCAGGGGCAACACTTGTTGAGGTCGATCCAGTCTCCCGGGGGACGTGCTGGCGCGGTTGTGGTGCTGGCCCTCGTGCTGGCCGGGTGTGCCACCGAGGACGGCACCAGCGAGCCGATTCCTGAGTCCGCTCCGCCGGAATTGGCGACTGTGCCCCCGAGGCAGATCGAGGGCCTCGACACCATCACGGAGGAGGACTTCGGACCGGGCCGGGTGACGTTTGCCTCACTGCCGATCGTCCCGGGGGCTGAGGCGTTCACCGACGAGATTCAAATCGTTGTCGACGCCGACATCGAGCGCTTCAAGGCCGACACGGATCCTGTCGACAGCGGGCTCGTCCCCGAGTTCCAGGTGACCTGGGACCTGGTGGCGGCATCGCCTGAGGTGCTCGGCGCCAGGATCCAGACCAATGAGCTGTTCGCCACCGGAGACGACGGTCGCGTGGCCACCGCCTGGTACGACGTCGCCGCGGACTCCGGGTACCTGGCCCCCGCGTTGCTGGCCGATGGAGCCACGCAGGAGTTGTCATCCCGGCTTCGTGCGGCCGCCCTGAGCGATCCCCGCATCGACGATGCCCTGCTGGACAGCGTCTTGGCCGACGAGGACGCGGCGTTCGACGCGCTCGCCTTCACCCCCGACGGGGACCTGTACGTGGAGTTCGATCAGGGCCTCGTTGGCGAGGAGGATCTCGGGCCCGTCGCACTGGCCGTGGACCCCACGGGCCTCCTGTCCGCGCTGGGTGAATCGGCACAGTCAGCGGCTACCGACCCCAGCGACCCTGGCCTGGTTCCCCCGGCCCCGCCGACCCCGACGGCAACTCCGGCGCCGGATCCCACGGATCCACCCCCGGACACCTCTGGTGTTGACTGCGCAGAGGTCCAGTGCGTTGCCCTGACCTTCGATGACGGGCCGGTCCAGGGGACTGCCGACCTCCTCGACGTGTTGGCGGAGAAGGGGGCCAACGCCACCTTCTTCGTCGTGGGAAGCAACGCCTCAGCCCAACCCGACCTGTTGGCCCGAATGGTCGAGGAGGGGCACGCGGTGGGCAACCACACCGAGGACCACCCGGACCTGACGAAGCTGGCACGCCAGGCCGTCCGCAGCGAGATCGCGCAGGTCAACGACACCCTGGAGGCAGCCACAGGGGTCCGACCGACTCTGCTACGCCCGCCGTACGGAGCCGTCAATGACACCGTCGATGAGGTGGCGGCCGACTTGGGGATGGCGCAGGTCCTGTGGAACGTGGACCCCGAGGACTGGAAGGACCGTGACAGCGCGATCGTCGAGAAGCGCGTCATCGCCAGCACCGGTGCGGGAGACATCGTGCTGTCCCACGACATCCACGAGACCACACGCGACGCCTATGCCGCCATTATCGACCGGTTGCAGGCCGAGGGGTATGTGCTCGTGACCGTGCCCGAGTTGCTCGGGAGCCTGGAACCGGGACAGCGCTACTACAGCCGCTGAGGGCCTCGTTACCTTCCTGGCGGTTTCCGGGCAGGGACTCGCAATCCACCAGAATTATCTGGGAAGGCTTGCCTACGTCTTGACTCACCCACTGATTGGGGAGAATCATTCGAGCGTCGGACGCCGAGGACAGTCCGAGGCGTAGGAGCAGCCCAAGGAGGGCTCTGATGCACCAGGAACGTGGACCCGGGTACGACCTGAAGCAGGACATCACCGCCGAAATGACGCGGGACGGGGGCCAAGCGGCCCGCTCGGGACCGGTCCTGTCGCGTCGACTGTTCCTGGCCCTGACCGGCGCCGGGACCCTGGGCCTGTTCCTCAAGGGCCCGGGGAGCAATCTCATCGCGGAGGCGGCCATCCCCGGCGGGACGCTCGATCCCGCCGACGTCCCCATGTTCATCACCCCGTTGCTGATCCCGCCCGCCATGCCCCGCGCGGGCAAGCTCAAGAACAAGATGGGCAAGAACGCCGACTACTACGAGATCGCCGTCCGGCAGTTCCCCCAGCAGATCCTTCCGCCGACCGACGTGAACGGCGCCGTGCTGAACCCGACGACGGTGTGGGGCTACGGTCCGGTCGTGGCCCAGAACGGCCCGCAGATCTTCAACGCCCCGTCGCTCACGATCGAATCCAAGGCGGGCAAGCCGACCATCATCAAGTGGGTCAACGAACTCGTCGACGCCAACGGCGACTACCTGCCGCACCTGCTGACCGTCGACCCGACGCTGCACTGGGCGAACCCGCCGGGTGGGGCCCCGGGTCGGGACACGCGACCGACGTTCACCTCGACCCCGGATCCGTACACCGGGCCCGTCCCGCTCGTCACGCACGTCCACGGCGCTGTGGGGGTCGGTGACGAGAGCGACGGGTACGCCGAGGCCTGGTACCTGCCGGCCGCAGGCAACATTCCTAACGACTACGCGACCGAGGGCACCTGGTATGACTTCTTCGCCGGCAATGCCGCAGCCAACTACGGTGCGACCTGGGGGCCGGGCTACGCGATCTCCCGGTACCCG
>JAQBEX010000122.1:0-4219 GCA_032123675.1 Actinomycetes bacterium | reverse complement strand
TGATGGACCCGTCCGAATGCCTCCCCGGGACCGGGCCGTCCAACGAAACGCGATTGTCAGGCGGTTGGAATCCTGATAGCCCTTTCTGGGCGGTGTGCAGCAACCTAGGGCCGGGCACCCTCGGCCGAATGGATACTCGATCGCCCTGATGCCTGCGCGGTCCGCACTCCCCGCCGAGCCGCCATCACGCCGCACTCGTCGTGGCCGCGGGCACCGTCTCGCAAGTTGCCCATCCCCAGCTCGACGGCGCTGCCAGGACCCTCGATGTCGGCACCAACCCAGAGGTCGACCAACGTCCGCAGCCGTTCGCACCAGTCCGATGTTGGCAGATGTTGGCAACAAGGTGCCAACATCAATGCCAGAGGCCAGTCCCCGGTTTCCCGAGAACTGGCCTCTGACCTGCTACGACATTGGTAGCGGGGGCAGGATTTGAACCTGCGACCTCTGGGTTATGAGCCCAGCGAGCTACCGAGCTGCTCCACCCCGCGTTGGCTCGCTTACCTTACGTGCTGATGTGCAGTCGCTCCAAACTGGGGCGTCAGGGCAGCGGGCCCGATGCGGACGCACCAGGGATTTCGGGTACGACAGCTGAACTATCAAGGCCCAGCTCATTCGCTGCGGCCTCGGCACGCTGGAGGGCAGCGACCAGGTCGTCCTGCGTCTCGCCGTAGGTGGCGAAGTCGCCCTCAGCCAACGCTTCCTGACCGCGTTCATAGGCGGCCGCTGCATCCGCCAGCGCTTCCTGGAGTCGTTGCTGCGCATCCGCGGCGGAGCCGGGATCACCGCCGCCACCGCCGCCGCCGTCGCCGCCGCCGCCGCCACCGCCGCCGCCCTTCGGGGTTCCGGTACCCGTTCCGATCGCGACCCCGTCGAAGAAGAGGCCAAGCGCCTCTTCGTACGTGTTGGCGATCGACACGGTGTCACCGAACGACACGATCACCTTGCTGAGCCGCGGATAGGACGCGCCCTCGGTTGCTCGGGCATACACGGGCTCGACGTACATCAGACCGCCCGCAACAGGCAGCGTCAGGAGGTTCCCGACGTCGACCTCAGTGCTACCGCCCCGGCGCAGCGAGAGCAACGCGTTTGCGACCGTTTGGTTCGACTCGATGTTGTTCTGCATCTGGCTCGGCCCGGGGAACGTGGTGTTTCGAGGCAGCGCGAGCACCTGCATTCGCCCATATTCCGGATCCTGGGCATCGCTGTTCACTGCCATGAAGGCGGCCAGAGTCTCGCGATTCACCGGCGCGAAAGTGGTGGTCAACGAGTACCGTGCATCCACCTCACCAGGCATCTGCAGCGTCAGGTAGTAAGGCGGCTGTGCGACGTCACCCGCGCTCGGCGACGTCGGATCGATCGGCACCTGCCATGCATCCTGGGACGTGTAGAACACCTGCGGATCTGTGACGTGGTAGCGAGCAAAGACCTCGCGCTGCACCTTGAAGAAATCCTCCGGATAGCGCACATGCGCCATTAGCTCGTCGCTGATCTCAGACCGCGGTTGCACAGTGTCAGGGAATACCTTTGACCAGGTCTCCAGCAGCGGGTCATCCTCGTCCCACGCGTAGAGGGTCACCGTGCCGTCGTACGCATCTACGGTGGCCTTCACGGAGTTGCGGATGTAGTTCACCTGGTCACGGATGGGGAGGATCGTTGCTCCTGTCTGTGTGGTCAGAGAGTCAGTGGTCACCTCGCCGAACTCCTGGCGCTGCGAGTACGGATACGAATCAGTAGTGGTGTAGCCATCGACGATCCACACGATTCGGCCCTCGACCACAGTGGCGTAGGGGTCGGCGTCCAGCGTGAGCCAGGGGGCGGCGCGCTCGACGCGCTCGCGCGGATCACGCACGTACAGAATCTGCGAGTCAGCATTGATTCGGTCAGAGAGCAGGATGTTGGTCTCCTGGAATCGCCACGCGTACAGCAGGCGGTTGAAGAACGACCCCATCGGCACACCGCCCTTGCCGGTGTACGTGTACGAGCGCTGGCCGTTCTCGGCACCGTCGTCGGGGAAGTCGAGCTCTCGCGGTTCACTCGTTTCGGGCGCGCCCACGATTGAGTAGTCGGGGGTCTTTTCACCGAAGTAGATGCGCGGTTGCTCAATGTCGAGAACGCCCTGCGGCGGCAGGTCGAACTCTGCAAAATCCGGCTCGCCGTTCACAGCAGCCCGGTTCCCGTAGGCCGCCACCAGTCCAAAACCGTGGGTGTACGTGAGGTGGTCGTTCAACCAGTTGCGCTGCTCGGCTGGGACGCCAGCCAAGTCGATCTCGCGCGGCGAGACGATGACCCCTTCCTGCTTCCCATCGATCGTGTACCTGTCGATGTCCAGAGGGTCTTGGAAGGTGTAGAACCCCTTCACCTGCTGCAGCTGATCGAAGGTGTCGGTCAGTCGCGCCGGGTCCATCAGACGGACGTTCTCAAGCGTTCCCCGAGATTCGCTGAACGCCTTGGCGTCCGGGTCTTCTGCTGGGATGTAGTCGTCGACCTCGATGCCTTCGAGGGTGTACGCCTCGCGCGTGGCCTCGATGTTGCGCTCGATGTACGGGGCCTCTTTGACGTCCTCGGTGGGGTTCACCTGAAGCTGCTGCACGATGCTCGGGTAGATCCACCCGATCGCTACCGCACTCAGCACGAGCAAACCCAGGCTCAGAACGGCCAACCGCCACGTGCGCCTGAAGATGTTGACAAAGAACAGAGCAGCGCAGATGAGCGCCACGAACGTGAGGATGGTCTTGGCAGGGATCAGGGCGTTGACGTCGGTGTAGCCAGCCCCGGTGAAGAGTGAGTTAGGCGAGATCACCAACTCGTAGCGGTCCAGCCAGTAGGCCACCGCCTTGAGGAGGACGAAGAGGCCGATCAGGATCGACAACTGCACACGAGCAGCACGCGTCGTCCGCTCGCCCGGAATTGAAGGACTGATTCCGCCATACAAGTAATGGACGGCCGCGGTGACCAGTCCGCTCAAGATGACGATCACCATGGCCGTGTCGACCAGGAATCTCCACCACGGCAGCGAGAAGACGTAGAACCCGATGTCCATCCCGAACTGCGGATCGACCTGCCCGAAAGCCGTGCGGTTCAGCCACGCAAGAACGGTCCGCCACTCGGCCATGGCCGCGGCTCCGAAGAAGAACCCCACCAAACCGGCAAAGGCCAGAAGCAGGAGTCGGCGGAAGGGGTCGATGGCGAGGCGGTAGCGATCAAGGCTTTGCTGTTCGAGCGAGATGGCTCGAAAGATCGGTCGGAAGCGGTAGGCCAGAAAGCCGTTCAGAACGACTGCCCCGGACGCAATGAGGAAGAACACGACGAAGAGCGCAAGCCGCACCACGAGTTGGGTGCTGTACACGCCGGTAAATCCGGCCGCCTTGTACCAGAGCCAGTCGGTGTAGTAGCCGGCGAAGAGCGCGAAGCCCACCAGCAGAAGGGCCAAGATGGCCAGCGTCGGAAGCAGGGCACCCCGGCGGCGGGGGCCGCGGGTCTGCGCAGACGGAGGTGGTCCCTGAGGCGGGGCTGGCGGCGGTGGCGCGTCAAAACTCACCCCATCACACTAACTGGGCATCGGGTGCCTCCGCGCATCGTGGGGCACCATGCCACGATGACACCGTGATTCCGTCCACCCTCGAACGCACGACTCGCGACCTCGACATTCATGTCGCTGCCGGAGGCTGGAACCAGCCCACTCGCCTCTTCGCGATCGCCCAGACCGCACAATTGCTGGAGCGTGAGCCCTCCCTGGGTGAGCAACTCAGCGGCACAGCCGACGAGAGCCCCTGGACGACGATTGAGCAGGACGGACTCCCCCCACATTCCGATCTCGACGACCTGCTCGGGGGGCTCGCTTGGCCCGAGTCGGTGGACGGAGTGGCCGTCAGCGCCGAGCGAATCATGGTGTCACCGGAGGACGCCGACCAGCAGGCCCAACACGAGCTTCGCCTGACGATGGCGGTTCTGCGCGATGGCACGCGCTGCACCGTGCTTCGCCTGCGCGAGCACGACTCCCCCGAGACCGTGATCGTCGGCGAGGATCTGATCAGCGGCCTGGGCGACCTGCTCCTGCACACACTCAGCTGAGCAGTCTTACGGGCAGCGCGGAATCTCGCCCGTGCCGCTGAGGGCGTCGACGGCCTGGTCCAGCGTGCGGACGGCGATCACCTCGAGCCCATCCGGCTCGTTTCCCGCCAGCTCTTTGCAGTTCGACCGAGGGGCCAAGAATGTGGTC
>JAQBEX010000121.1:0-2795 GCA_032123675.1 Actinomycetes bacterium | reverse complement strand
CCCTGCCGGTGCTGGAACCCGTCGCATCGGCTGGCGCTTCACTGCGGACGGCGTCCGAAGTCGGGCTGGAGTTGGCTCCGATCCTGCCCGCAGCCCTGGGTGCGGAGGGCCCGAAGCGGTACCTGATCAGTGGGCTCAACGACGCGGAGATCTTTGGCTCGGGCGGTGCCCCGCTGCAAGCCGTCATGCTCCAGGCCGACGACGGCTTGAGCACGCCCATCTCGGGTTCGGTGTCCGCGGAGTTCAACCCCCTGAACGTCCCCTATCCCTGGGACGTCAACGCGGGAATGCCCTGGTACTCCCCCGGCGCCATCTACCCCTTCGCCAACTCCAACTACCACCCGGACTTCGCCGTCTCCGGTCCCAACATGAAGTCCGCGTGGGAGGGGCTGGGCCTTCCCACCGTGGATGGGGTGGTCACGGTGGACGTCTACGCGGTGGCTGCGGTGCTGGACGCGATCGGCCCGATCGAATCCGAGGCCTACGGGCGCGTGACGGCGGACAACATCGTCAGGATCCTGCTCGTCGACGCCTATCGCGACTACCCTGATTCCGAGGCCAACGCGCGCCGGCAGTTGCTGAACGCGCAGTTCCAGTCCGAGCTCGTCAACGAGCTCAAGGATCCGCGGCAGCTGATCCGAGCGACGATGGCCCTGTGGGACGTGATCCAGGGTCGGCACATCCAGGCGTGGATGGTCGACCCTGACCTGCAGCGAATCGTGGAGGATGTCGGGGCTGACGGCGAACTCACACGAGGCACCGGGGATCTCGTCGGCGTGTTCTCGCAGAGCGGTCCGAGCAAGCTGGCCATCTTCCAGGAGCGGTCCATCGACCATGACGTCGTCGTGGCGGCCGACGGATCCGCCGAGGTGACCCAGACCACCACGTTCACCAGTGCGGTCCCCGAGGATCTGGCCGGCGATCCGGATGCCTATCGCGGGTACCTGGCCCTCATCTACCGCCAGCGTGTGGCCTTCCGGATCCCGGAGGCTGCGCAGGACCCTGAGGTGGCTGTCCTTGGCGGGGGCGGGATCGTGGTGAACTCCGCGACGGGCCCGTACCCGGATGAGGTCGGCGGGCAGGTGATGTGGCAGGGGCAGGACCTCCGACCCGGTGACCAGAGCCAGACCGTGGTCACCTACACGCTCCCGCCGGGCAGCTTCGGCAGCGCCGATGATCTCGAGTACTGGCTCGATGCAGACCCGCAGGCCACGGTGTCGCCGACCGACCTGACCGTCACCGTGACCTTCCCGTCGGGTCAGGCGCGAGCGCTCGGCGACGAGCGGGCGGAGACCCGCGGGGCGCAGGCACGCTGGACGGGTGCGCTGGATCGGCCCATCTCGCTGCGGGTCGGCAACGACGCCACCGCCTCCGACTGACCAGATCGGACCGTCCGGAGTTCGTGGGATGATTGGTGCTCCGGGCGCTGCTCCCGGCACCGACCGGGGACACTCCTCGGCCCTGACGAGGAGAACACCACCCGTGGCCATCCGCCAGCGCACCGACCTGCGCAACATCGCCATCATCGCCCACGTCGATCACGGCAAGACCACGCTCGTCGACTCCATGCTGTGGCAGTCCGGCGCCTTCAGCGCGCACCAGGCCGACGAGGGCTCGGTCCAGGAACGGGTCATGGACTCCATGGACCTCGAGCGCGAGAAGGGCATCACGATCCTGGCCAAGAACACCGCGGTGAACTACCACGGTGTCGGGGCGCCCGAGGGCGGGGTCACGATCAACATCATCGACACCCCCGGTCACGCGGACTTCGGCGGTGAGGTGGAGCGCGGCCTCGAGATGGTGCACGCGGTGCTGCTGCTCGTCGACGCCTCCGAGGGGCCGTTGCCCCAGACCCGGTTCGTGCTGCGCAAGGCGCTGCAGAAGCGCCTGCCGGTGATCCTGGTCATCAACAAGGTGGATCGCCCGGACGCCCGGATCGCCGAGGTCGTCGACGAGTGCTACGAGCTGTTCTTCGACCTTGACGCCGAGGCCGACCAGATCGACTTCCCGATCATCTACGCCTCGGCCCGCGCCGGTCGGGCGTCCCTGAACCGTCCTGATGACGGCGGCATGCCCGACTCCGAGAACCTCGTCCCGCTGTTCCAAGCCATCCTGGGCACGGTCCCGCCGCCGATGTACGACGACGAGATGCCGCTGCAGGCGCATGTGACGAACCTGGACTCATCGCCCTACCTGGGCCGGCTGGCCATCTGCCGCGTGCACAACGGCATCATCAGCAAGGGCCAGTCACTGATGCTCTGCCGTGCCGACGGCAGCCAGGAGCGGGTGCGGATCGCCGAGCTGCTGATGACCGATGCGCTCGAGCGCAAGCCCGCCCAGCAGGCCGGACCGGGTGACATCATCGCCGTGGCCGGGATCGCCGACATCACCATCGGCGAGACGCTGACCGACCCCGAGGACCCGCGCGCGCTGCCGGTCATCACCGTCGACGAGCCGTCCATCTCGATGACCATCGGGATCAACACCTCGCCGCTGGCCGGCCAGTCGGGCAAGAAGCTGACCGCACGCCTGCTGAAGAACCGCCTTGATGCCGAGCTCATCGGCAACGTGTCCATCCGGGTCCTGGACACCGAGCGCCCCGACACCTGGGAGGTCCAGGGCCGCGGTGAGCTGCAGCTGGCGGTGCTCGTGGAGCTGATGCGCCGGGAGAGCTTCGAGCTCACCGTCGGCAAGCCGCAGGTGGTCACCCGCACGATCGACGGAAAGCTCTGCGAGCCGATGGAGCGCCTCACGATCGACGCCCCCGAGGACTACCTGGGCGTGCTCACCCAGCT
>JAQBEX010000120.1:0-6373 GCA_032123675.1 Actinomycetes bacterium | reverse complement strand
GGGTCGCCCCACTACCGCGCGCGCACGGCACCGATAGACCGCCCTGGCGGGGCTGATTCGGTGTCCGTCGTGCGCGGTTCGGGCGACGGCCGGTCTGCCGCCCCTGAAACGGTGCCCATCGTGCGCGGTCCGGTGACGACTCAGTGCCGGGGACCTTGTGTGGGGCAGGATGGCTCCATGCAGCCGATCCGCAGCGTCCGCGACGTCGCCGATCGCTACGACGCGGTGCTGTGTGACGTGTGGGGGGTGCTCCACGACGGCCGCACGGTATATCCGGGGGCCGGCGAGGCGCTTCGCGGGCTGCGGGCAGCCGGCCTCGGCGTGGTACTGCTCACCAACATGCCCCGCCCGAGCAGCACCATGCCCGGGGCCCTGGCTCGGTTGGGCTTCCCCGAGGAGGCGTGGGACGCGATCGTCACCAGCGGTGATGCGATCCGCGTGGAGTTGGCCAGCCGAGCGCCCGGCCCGGTGCACGTGCTCGGGCGCAGGACCGACCGGGGGCTGTGGGACGGCCTTGACCTGGACTTCGTCGACGACGTGGCCGAGGCCAGCTTCTTGGGCATTGCCGGGCTCCGCGGCGATGCAGAGGTTCCCGGGGACTACGAGGCCGAGCTGCGGGCGGCCCGGGAGCGCGACCTCGAGCTGCTGTGCGCGAACCCCGACCTCGTGATCCGCTCCGGCGGGCACCTGCGCTGGTGTGCAGGCAGCGTGGCGCAGGCCTATGAGGCGATGGGCGGCCAGGTGGTCCAGGCGGGCAAGCCGCATGCGGCGATCTATGGACGGGCGCTGGAGGTCGTGGCCGGCGCCGTCGGTCGTCCGGTGCCGCGCGCGCGGATCCTGGCGATCGGCGACGGCATCGGCACCGACATCCTCGGGGCGAACCGGCAGGGCCTCGATAGCGTCTTCGTCGCTTCCGGGATGCACGGTGACGCCCTCCTGCGCGGGTCGGGAGTCGACGAACAGCGCGTGGCACAGGTGCTGGCCGCGGAGTCGGTGTCCGCCACCTATGCCATCCCCCGGCTGGCATGACGGTTGCGCCCACCCGCGATGGTGGTGCCGGCGCGCCCGCCGACCGGCAGACCCCGGGCAGCTGGCCTGCGACAATGCTCCTCGTGACTGCGACGATTCTTGATGGCAAGACGACCGCCGCTGCGGTCAAGCGCGACCTCGCGGCCGCGGTGGCCGAGCTCCGGGCGAGGGGGGTGGTGCCTGGGCTGGGCACGATCCTCGTGGGTGCTGACCCGGGTAGCCGGGCCTACGTGGCAGGCAAGCACCGCGACTGTGCGGAGGTCGGCATCGAGTCGATCCGCATCGACCTGCCGGAGACCGCATCCCAGGCTGATGTCCTGGCTGCGGTCCGCGAGTTGAACGCCGACCCGGGTTGCACGGGCTACATCGTCCAGTTGCCGCTGCCCAAGCCCCTGGACGCCAACGCTGTGCTCGAGACCATGGACCCGGCCAAGGACGCCGATGGGCTGCACCCGGTCAACCTCGGTCGACTGGTGCTCGGGGCGCCTGCGCCCCTGCCGTGCACGCCCCGGGGCATCGTGGAGTTGCTGCGCCGGTATGACGTGCCGATCGATGGGGCCGAGGTGTGCGTGATCGGACGCGGCGTGACCGTCGGCCGGCCGCTGGGCCTGCTGCTCACGCGCAAGTCGGAGAACGCGACTGTCACGCTCTGCCACACCGGCACCCGAGACCTGGCCTCCCACGTGCGGACCGCGGACATCGTCGTTGCGGCCGCTGGCGTGCCGCGCCTGATCACCGGGGACATCGTGCAGCCCGGGGCCGCCGTGCTGGACGTGGGGATCACCCGGACGGACGAGGGGTTGGTGGGCGATGTCTCCGCGGACGTCCGCGAAGTGGCCGGCTTCGTCGCCCCCATGCCCGGCGGCGTCGGTCCGATGACCAGGGCGATGCTGCTGGCCAACGTCGTCGAGGCCGCGGCCCGGGCATGAACGAGGTCCCGCCCGACGCGCAGTCGCCGCCGTCC
This sequence comes from Actinomycetes bacterium, assembly GCA_032123675.1. Lineage (GTDB taxonomy): Bacteria > Actinomycetota > Actinomycetes > S36-B12 > CAIYMF01 > Prado023. The sequence goes on along the minus strand of JAQBEX010000120.1, from coordinate 4,380 downwards.
GAGCCGGTGGTTGCGGACTTCACGGCTGACCGCGCCGAGGAGGACGTCGCAGCGTCAACAGTTGCCGCTCAGGACGCCGGGGGCCCACCCCTCCAGTGGCCGCTGGTGCTCGTGCTCACGGGCCTGCTGGTCTCGCTGCTCATCGTCGCCACCGACCACTTCCGGCGCGGCTCGGTGCTCTTCGCGGCGGTGGTGGTGTTCGCGTTCTTCCTCCGGGCCTTCCTGCCAGACCGTGATGCGGGCTGGTTGGCGGTCCGCAGCCGTCGGATCGACCTGCTCTGCCTGGGGTTCCTCGGGTCCACGCTGCTGGTGTTCTCGCTGATCGTTCCGTCGCCCTCGTAGACGCCTGGATGCCCGACCGGGGGCTACGCCCCCGATCGGGTGGCTGCGCGTCGCGGCTCGACGGGGACCATCGTGCCTAGGATCGGGGCCGGAGGCCCATCGGGTCGGGCGAACCGCGCCGAGTACGCTGGGCGGGCACCTGAGAGCGCCGGCGGACCGGCGCACAAGAGAGGAAACCAATGTCCCTGAACGGCAAGGTCACCGTCGTCGGCGCCGGGTTCTACGGCTCCACCACCGCCCAGCGGCTCGCTGAGTACAACATCTTCGAGTCCGTCGTGCTGACCGACATCCTGGAGGGCCGCGCCGAGGGGCTCGCGCTCGACCTGAACCAGTCCCGGCCGGTCGAGGGCTTCGAGACGACCGTCGTCGGCCAGACCACTGACCCCGCCACCGGCGCCGGCTATGAGGCCACCGCCGGGTCGGACGTCGTCGTGATCACCGCGGGACTCCCGCGCAAGCCGGGCATGAGCCGCATGGACCTGATCGAGGTCAACGCGAAGATCGTGCGCAGCGTTGCGGAGAACGTCGCCCAGCACTCGCCGAACGCCGTCATCATCGTCGTGTCCAACCCCCTGGACGAGATGACCGCCCTCACCCAGTTGGCCTCAGGGTTCCCCAAGAGCAAGGTCATCGGCCAGGCTGGCATGCTCGACACCGCCCGGTTCACCAACTTCGTCGCCGTCGAGCTCGGCGTGCCTGTTGGTTCGGTCCAGACACTGACGCTCGGGTCGCACGGCGACACGATGGTCCCGGTTCCCTCGCGCTGCACCGTGGACGGCAAGCCCCTGATCGAGCTGCTGCCCGCAGACAAGATCGAGGAACTCGTCGTCCGGACGCGCAACGGCGGCGCCGAGGTCGTGGCGCTGCTCAAGACCGGTTCGGCGTTCTACGCGCCGTCGGCCGCGGCCGCGCGGATGGCCAAGGCGGTCATCGAGGACTCCGGGGCGATCATGCCGGTGTGCGCATGGGTCGACGGCGAGTACGGCATCGAGGGCGTGTACCTGGGAGTGGAGGCTGAGCTCGGGCGGGAGGGCATCCGACGGATCGTCGAGGGCGACCTGACCGAGAGCGAGCTGGCCGGACTCAAGGAGGCCGCCGAGGCCGTGCGCGCCAAGCAGGCCGACGTCCAGACCCTGTAGTCCATCTCCACGTGGGGGCCGGCGCCGAGAGGCCTGGCCCCCACGGGCATGTCCGCCGTCCTTCAGGCGTCTGGAAGCCGGTCCGGGCCTGAGAAGTAGTCGATGAGTCTGTCGAGCACGCGGCCCCACGCAGCCTCGAAGTAGTCGTGGGCCTCGTCCCACTCACCCCCGTCGCCCCACCCGAGCTGGGTCAGCTCGACGCGGGTGGCGTTGTCCTCGGGTCCCGGTCGCAGCCGCAGCAGCACCATCGTGTGCTGCGCCCTGGCCTGGGGTAGGTGCGGCGGGGCGTTCCACGAGAACGAGAGCATGGTCGGGGGCTGGTAGCCGAGCACCTGGCAGCCCTCGGAGCCCCGATCGCCGGGCGCTGCGTCGGTGTCGGAGTCGAAGTACCACTCGTACGGACCGCCGACGCGCAGCTCGATGCGGGAGTCGTCCAAGAGCCAGGTCCGGATGCCCGCGTCGGTGGTCCACGCCCACCAGATGTCCTCGGCAGGGGCCGCCACCGTCACGGTCTTGTGCACCACGCGCTCGCCATCGGGGAAACTGCCCATGCGTCCTCCCTGCTCTCCGGCCGAGTCTGGCATCGGGCCCCCGGATCTGTCGCGACGTGATGGCGTGCCCTCCCGGCCCGGCGCATCAGGACAGGGGCCAGCTCTGGCGAACCGTGTACGACGGCGTCGGGCCGGTCTGGGACTCCACGAGCGTGATCTCCGTCGGGGTCCACGGCGGCCCGTTGTGCGCGGCCAGATGCGGGGTCACCTGCCGTGCTCTGGCTGGGCCGTTCGGCCCCCGGATCCGGCCCACCGTGACATGCCCCCGGAAGCGGTGGTCGGCGACCCTCAGCGCGCGCTGGAGGTTGCCAGCCAGTTGGTCGAGCCACGCGCCGTGCTCGACGCCGATCCAGATGACTGGGCCGAACGTGCCAGCGCCGAGCAGGCGGATCGGCTCGGGTGGTGGGTGATTGCGCTCCATGACCGCCGCGATCCGGCCGGCGGCCCTGTCCGGGTCGGTGGGCCCGAGGAAGGCCAGCGTGACGTGCCAGCGGTCGGCGGCCTGCCAACGCACGTCAGGCGCCGCACCCCGGGCGGGCAGAAGTGTCGTCGCCAGCGCCTGTCGCGCGGCGTCGTCGGGCCACAGCGCGACGAAGAGCCGGGAGGTCACCCGCCCATCTTTGCGGCCGGACAGGGCGGTGGGCGCAGCGAGGACCAACGGGCGCGCTTCGGCTGCCGCCGCGGGGGTACGTTGCCAGAACCGACCCCTGAGCGGAGACCCCGATGGCAGACACAACGCCCGAACCCGACGCCGACCCTGAGACCGCGAGCGACAGTGCTGCTGAGGCGGCTGCCGGCACGACGGAGCCTGAGGTCAGCACCGATCCCGACGAGGTCATGAAGCAGAAGTACCGCGAGGCCATGGCCCACAAGCACGGTGCCACCGGGGCGACCAAGCAGGAGCACGGGGACTCCGGGTCGTCGGGACACTCACAGAGCGCAGGACCGTCGCAGCGGATGTTCCGCCGCAAGGCGGGTGGCTAGCGGATCGGGTGCTCGACCTGGCTCGCGGCCTTGGATGGACTGGCCTCGGATGGGCCTGACCCGGTACAAATGCGCCGTGGGAGCGGCGGATATGTCGGGGCGGACGGCCAGGGCGGCTGCGAAGGCCGCCGGATCGGCGCTGGCCCTGGGGGCAGCATCGGCGGGAGTCCTGCTGGCCCAGGGCTATCAGACCAAGCGATCCGTCGGCCCACGGCGGGCTGCACCGCACTATGTGGACGGGCGCTACGGCAACCGGCGCGGGGTCTCCCTGCGCCTGGCGTTCCTCGGGGACTCGAGCGCGACCGGGCTGGGGGCCGCCTACGGCAACCAGACACCTGGGGCCCTGCTGGCCGAGCAGTTGGCGGACCGCAGCGGTCGGCCTGTTCTGCTGTCGGTCATCGCCTCGGTCGGGGCCCGCACGGAGCACCTCGCCGACCAGGTGGATCGTGCCCTGGTCATCCGCCCGGACGTCGCAGTGATCTTCATCGGCGTCAATGACCTCTCGCACTTCGTCCCGGTGCAGACCTCCGTTCGGCGGCTGGCCGTGGCGGTGGCGCGATTGCGCGAAGGCGGCTCGGAGGTCGTCGTGGGTACGTGTCCCGATCTGGGTACCGTTCGGCCGATTCGGCCACCGCTGCGCAACGTGATGCGGCGCACGTCACGGCGCCTGGCCCAGTCGCAGGGTGTGGCGGTCAGGGCGGCCGGCGGCTGGCCGGTGAGCCTGGGTCACGTGCTCGGTCCGGAGTTCGCGGCCCGTCCCCGGGAGATGTTCAGTTCCGACCAGTTCCACCCCAGTGAGGCCGGCTACGCCGCCATGGTTGGCGTGCTCACGCCGGTCGTCCTGGCGGCTGCTGGGTACGGACCGCAGCCGAGGCCTGCATTGCCGGTGGGCTCACGCCGTGGGGCGGACCCTGCGGTCGGCTGGCGAGACGGATCACTCGGTGCTGACGCAGAGCCGCCCGTCGGACCTCCGTCCTGGTCCGACGTCCGCTGGGCACGACCTGAGTCCGACGCCAGCCCCGGTGACCGACGTGAAGGGCGCTAACCGTCCCGTTCGCGCACTACCGGTTCGCGCACGACCGCGACCGCGTAGAGTCTTCGCCGGGAGCAGGATGTGAGGCCACACCTCATGATTGCCCTGCCCCAAGGGCCTCTAGCTCAATGGTAGAGCTGCGGACTTTTAATCCGTAGGTTGCGGGTTCGAGCCCCGCGGGGCCCACGAGTATCGTCGCAGGTCAGGCCCGGTTTTGATGGCGTTACTCGCCCGGAAGGGCGATGGATTGGGTCCTACTGGCAGCCATCTGGCAGCCATCTGGGCTCCCGGAGGTCCACGGCCATCTGCCTGCTCATGTGTGCCGGGGGAG
>JAQBEX010000119.1:0-3886 GCA_032123675.1 Actinomycetes bacterium | reverse complement strand
GTCCTTGGACAGCGTCGTCTCGAGCTTGAAGCTCAGCACCAGCTCCTTGAACTTGCGGATGTAGGTCTGGTCCTGGGTGAGGTAGGCGTTCTTGGCGTACTGCTGGGTGATCGTGGACCCGCCCTGCGTGGAGCCGGTGGTGATGTTGGTCCACAGCGCCCGGCTGAAGCCCACGATGTCGAAGCCGCTGTGCTCGTAGAACCGACGATCCTCGGCCGCAACCACCGCGTGCTGCATGTCCTCGGGGATCTGCTCGATCGGTACCGAGATCCGGTTGGTGTCGCCCAGCCGGGCCATCTCCCGCGTACCGTTGTTCCAGTAGATGATCGACGTCTGTGCTGCGGCGACGTCATTCTCCTCCGGGATGTCGATGGTCACCCACGCCCACGCGAGCAGCGCCGAAAGCGCTGCCGCCCCCAGCGCGCAGAGGGTGCCCAAGGAGCCGAGCACGAGCTTCCAGGAGGGGACGAAGCGTGTCCATCCCTCGCGGCCATCCCGCGGGTAGTTGATCCTCACTCTGCCTACGGTAGTGGTATCGGGCGTCCGCTGACGGGCACCGGCCGGTCGACGGGCTCACGGCGCCGACCAGCCGGCTCGGAGCACGCCCATCGCTGGCAGGTGCGCCCAGCGCCCGGTCGACCTACCCTTGACGGGTGCCAGCCCCGCGGTCGTCGGCGATTCGGGGCACCCGCACGTCACGGCCGACCAAGACCCCCGCACCGCATCCCGACGAGTTCGCCCCTGAGGAGGTGGCCGACGCCGAGGCTCCCCGCGATGTCGTCTCCTTCGCGCTGGCCCGCCGGTCCGCGCTGGAGACCATGCGCCGCGGCGGTGCCTTCAACAGCGACTACTGCGATGCCGACCCCAACCTGCTGCGCGCGGCGAAGTACCACGGGGAACGGGCCGGCCGACCCTGCCCGGTGTGCCGGAAGCCGGACCTGGTCGAGGTGACCTGGGTGTTCGGGGCCCAGTTGGGTCCGCTGAGCGGATCGGCGCGGGCACAGGCACAGCTGACCGAGATGGCCCACGAGCACGGCCGCTTCCGCGTGCACGTCGTCGAGGTGTGCCGGCACTGTTCGTGGAACCACCTGGTGATCTCCTACACACTCGGTGACGGGCACCCGCGCGCCGTCGGGCGCAGCAGGGCGCGGGGGTAGCCGCCCCGATCGGTGGGCATCGCCAGGCGAGGGCATGCCACCCTGATGGCGTGCCCGAGCTTCCCGAGGTCACCGCGCTCGCTGAGGCCCTGACCCAACGCGCCGCCGGACTGCAGGTGCACCGGATGGATGTGGCTGCGATCAGCGCCCTGAAGACCTTCGACCCCCCGGTCACGGCTGCGGTCGGGTGCGTGGTGCTCGGGTTCTCGCGTCGCGGCAAGCACCTGGTGCTCGACCTCGTCGATCCCCACGGCGAGCCATTGCATGTCGTCGTCCACCTGTCCCGTGCCGGATGGGCCCGCTGGCGCACCGACCCGCCCGCCACTCCAGCGCCCCTTGGGGCACGGCGGGGAGGCCGCGGGGCCGGTTCCGCGCTGGCGCTACGCATCGTGTTCGCGGCCGGCCCGGACGGTGGCCCAGCAGGGCAGCCACCGGGAGCCCCCACCGCGGCGGTGGACCTCACCGAGGCGGGCACCAGGAAGCGGCTCGCAGTTCACGTGGTCCGCGACCCCGCCGAGGTCCCTGCCGTGGCCCGGCTCGGCCCCGATCCACTCGACGACCTCACGCCGGAGCTGTTCCACGAGATCCTGGTTTCCGCCGGTCGAGCACAGATCAAGGGGGTGCTTCGGGACCAGTCGCGGATCGCGGGCATCGGCAACGCCTACTCCGACGAGATCCTGCACGGCGCGCGGATGAGCCCCTTCGCCCCGGCGGGCACCCAGTCTCCTGAGGCTGAGTCCCGGCTGTTCCAGACCCTGCGCGACACGCTGGGACAGGCGGTGACCGCGGCGCGAGCCACGGAGCCGGCCGGGCTCAAGGCGGAGAAGAAGGCGGGGATGGCTGTGCACGGTCGCACCGGGCAGCCGTGCCCTGTCTGCGGGGACCCCGTCCGCGAGGTCAGCTTCGCCGACTCGAGCCTGCAGTACTGCGCGACCTGCCAGACCGGCGGCAAGCCGTTGGCCGACCGCCGCATGAGCCGGCTGCTCAGGTGATCGACGGCCTGTCGATGCGGGGTCCCGCGGGTCTGAACCGGGCTCGGACCGGGACCATCGACCCACGTCCTGGCCTCGCCGCCCACGGGCGACCTGACTAGGCTGCACGCATGGCATGGTTGATCACCGGCGGCGCGGGTTACATCGGGGCGCACGTGGTGCGCGACATGCTCGCCAGCGGGCGCGAGGTCGTGGTGCTCGATGACCTGTCCACGGGTCGCGCAGACCGACTGCCCGTCGATGTCCCCCTCGTGAAGTCCGACGTGGGCAATCGGCGCGGCATCCGGCGCGCACTGAACCAGTACGACATCACTGGGGTCATGCACTTCGCGGCCCGCAAGCAGGTCGGCGAGTCCGTCGCCCGCCCCCTGTACTACTGGAGGCAGAACATCGGCGGCCTGCAGGTGCTGCTCGAGGAGATGGAGCAGGCCGGCACCGCCCAGATGGTGTTCTCCTCGTCGGCGGCCGTCTACGGCCAGCCCGACATGGCTCCTGGGGCGCCGGGCAACTCAGCCGACGGCCGGATCACCGAGGAGGCCCCGTGCGCGCCGATGAACCCGTACGGGGCCACGAAGCTGGCCGGTGAGCAGATGGTGGGTGCCGTTGCACGGGCCCATCAATGGCACGTGGTCAACCTGCGCTACTTCAACGTCGCCGGGGCTGGGAGTCCCGACCTGGGTGACCCGGCCGCCCTGAACCTGATCCCGATGATCCTCGAGGCCCTCCAGGAGGGTCGCCGCCCGCAGGTCTTCGGCGACGACTACCCGACACCCGACGGCACGTGCATCCGCGACTACATCCACGTCTCGGACCTGTCGGCGGCCCATGTTGCCGCAGCACGGCTCGTCGAGATCTCCCACCAGGCCGAGCTGCTGAGAGCCGCAGGTGACCGTGTCCAGGATGCCGCAACACGCGCCGAGTCCGCCGCAGCCATGCTCCCCGGCGGGGCGACCGCCGTGGAGGTGGCCGCTCAGGTCCCTGCGAGGGCCATCGAGAGGATGCCCGCTGCAGCCCGCGCCGTGGAGATCGCCGCGCAGCGGATCCCCGGGGTGATCCGCTCATCGACTGCCCCCGGGGGCAAGCGAGGACAGGCCGGCGATCTTGTCGCCGAGATGGCCACCCAGTTGGGATCGATGGTGGCCAGGGTCGCCGGTGTGGAGGACGCCCCGCGGCTCGACGACCACGTCTCCATCAACATCGGGACCGGTCGGGGCTACTCGGTTTTCGAGGTGATCGAGGCACTGCGACGCTCGATCGGCGAGGACTTCGCGGTCGACATCGTGGAGCGCCGGCCCGGGGACCCTCCGGAGCTCGTGGCCGATCCGGCATTGGCATCGGTGCTGCTCGGCTGGCGGGCTCGACGCACCCTTGACCAGATGACCGACTCCGCGTGGGCGGGCTGGCAGGCCCGGCAGGCGTAGCCGCTGCGCCGACCGATCCAGGCGGCGCTCGGTGCCGCAGACGTACCCGCCGCATCAGGCTTGCGGCGGCACTGACAGACCCGGGTTCGCGGCAGCGTTGCCGGCTACCGTCGCCTAGGGACTCGGAGTCGGCGTCGGGGTCGGCGTCGGCGTCGGGGTCGGCGTCGGCGTCGGAGTCGGTGCGGGGGCCTTTGCCAGGCTGAGGGTCACCAGCGACCCCTTCTTGGCCATCGCACCACCGTCGGGGGTCTGTGCAACCACGGTGCCCGGTGCGAACTCGGCCGTCTCGATCTCAGGACCGTAGCCGACCTCGAAA
>JAQBEX010000118.1:0-7724 GCA_032123675.1 Actinomycetes bacterium | reverse complement strand
CGCCCGGTCCGGGTCAGCAGCTGCGCCTCGGTTCCGGCCAGATCGATCGTCGCCGGGAGCAGGGTCATGTCCTCGTCGGTCTTGAGGACGGCCATCGAGGCGCTGATCCGCCCGAGCAGCACGTCGTGCATGGAGAACTCGAGGCCCTCCGGGTCCTGGCCCAGCGAGAAGGTCAGGCACGCCTGCGGATCGAGGTCGACGAGGAGCACCCGCTGGCCCTGTTCCGCGAGCGCCGCGCCGATGGACGCGACGGTCGTGGTCTTGGCCACACCACCCTTCTGGTTGGCGATAGCGATGATTCGTGTCATACCCGGCCCCTGCGTCGGTTGGCAACTTCCCCCTATTGTGCACACCATGAGCACACCCCCCTTCATCGCCATGCCCGATGGCGTGGGAGTTTTCACGCCTCCGGACAGCCCGGCACCGGTCCTGCTCGCCGAAGCGCGAACGGATGGGGCGGATGTGACAGATGGGGTGAATCCGGCGCGCGGGGACGTCCTGCTCGTCCCCGGGTTCACCGGCTCCAAGGAGGACTTCATCGCGGTCCTCGAGCCGCTGGCCCGGTTCGGCTGGCGGGTGGCGGCGATGGACCTGCCGGGCCAGAACGGGTTCGCGGGCCTCGGTCCGCGCGGCAGCCACACGACCCGCTCGATGGCCGACGTCGTCGAGGCCGTGGCGCAGTGGTTCGCCCCGGGGCGGCCGGTGCACCTGGTCGGCCACTCGATGGGCGGGCTGGTCACGCGCGAGCTGGTCCTGTCCGGCCCCGGCGCACTCGCCTCGTGGACCGCCATGAGCAGCGGTCCCGGTGCGTTCCCGGCCGAGCGCCACACCGGCCTGCTGCAGCTGGAGGCCGCGCTCAGCGCCTTGCCGATCGAGGTGATCTGGACCCAGAAGGAGGCGATGGACCGCGCCTCGGGCTGGGATCCGCCCAGCGATGAGGTCGCCGAGTTCTGCGCCCAACGGTTCATGCGCAACGACCCCGTCGCGCTGTCGGACTGCGCTGAGCTGTTGATGACCGCACCGGACCAGACCGAGGCAGTCGCCGCCGCCCTCGCGGCCTCCGGACTGCCGGGCGCCGTGGTCACCGGAGCGATCGACGACGGGTGGCACGTGGACACCCAGGAGGACATGGCCGCACGACTTGAGGTCCCGTGGCACACGCTGCCGGGCATCGGGCACAACCCGTCCACCGAGGATCCGCGGATGACCGCCACGGTGCTCGACGACGTCTTCACCCGCGCGGTCGAGCTGGCCCGGGCTGCCAGGGGCTGAGTCGAAGGCGAGCCCGCCGCCGCGATTGCCGACCGGGCGGACATCCGTCGAAGAAGATGTCCGGAAATCGGTGTGAATCATCGCAATCGTGGGTATCTCAAACCCATGGCTTTGCACGAGATCCTCCCGAACGATCTGCTGGCACCTCGGGAGGCTCGACAGGCCATCGCCCGGTTCCTGTCCAAGGCCCAACTCTCACAGCTCACCGATGATGCCCAGCTGCTGGCCAGCGAGCTCGTGACCAACGCCGTCCGGCACGCGAGTGGCCCGATCGACGTGCGTGCCTACGTCCGCGACGGGTTCCTGCGCCTCGAGGTCGGCGACTCCGCGGTGGACTGCGGACCCGAGCCCCGCGAGGCCGCGCCCGAGGACGAGGGCGGCCGCGGGATGGAGCTGGTCGACAAGCTCTCGGCCCGTTGGGGCTGGCGAGCGTGCGGTCACGTGAAGGTGATCTGGCTCGACCTGCCGGTGTAGTCGCTCAGGGGTCCAACTACGGCGCCGGGGACGGTTAGCTTCGGCGCCCGTCCCGGCGGTCAGCCGACCCGCGCGCTCAGACCTCCAGCGGATCGCTCGGCAGCGGCTTCGGCTCCGCCCAGCGCATCGGCATCCCGTGGGCTGAGCCCGTGCCCAGCTGCACGGAGGTCCCCGGCCGCCACGGCGCCCACGCACCCCCCGCCGGCCATGACCGGCCAACCAATGCGTACGGCATCGCCGGGTCCGGCGAGTCACGCTTCCACTCCCAGGACACATGGACCACCGGGGCCTTCGGCGTCGCCCGGTTGGCCAGCTTGCGGATCGCCGAACGGATCTCGACCCGAGCCGGCCGGTCCAGGTAGAACCAGGTGGCCGAGTGCCAGATCACCAGGGTGCGCCCGGGCACCGGATCGGCATGGGTGAGCATCGTGAGGTACTCCCCCGCACTCATCGCGCTCATGCTCGCCGGGACCCGGTGCGCGAGCACGAATGCCGAGCGCAGCCGCTCGAACCGGGCCAGGTCGTCGCCCCACACGTAGGAGGCAAGCGTGAGCCGGTCCTCGGGCCGGTCGACGTCCAGCGGCCGGAGGTCGCAGCCGGCTCGCTCGGCGATCGTCACCGGCGTGTTCATCGGGACGTGCGCCCAGGGCATCGAATCGGCGCGCAGGTTCAGCCCCGCGGACGCCGCCAGCTCGTGCAGCCGGATCGGCTGGCCATGCGCGGCGGCCACCCTCGCGAGCGCTCCACGAAGGGGCAGCGCGCGGCCGGTCTCGTTGGTCTGCGGGATCCGGGACAGCGAGGTCCTGACCACCTCCGGATGCGCCAGGAGCGCCTCGACGACGGCTGCGGCGAGACCGGCCCGACCTGCGTCGTCGGTGGGAGCGGTGCCCCCGACCGTCGGGTAGTAGATCGCCAGCCCGGGCGCATGACGGGACAGGACCAGGCGGTGGGCCGCTGCCAGCAGCCGCAGGGGGATCAGGTCGCCGCCGCGCACGGTCTGGCGGTCGGCCATCACATCGGCCAGCGCACCACCCGGGGCGCTGGCACCACGCAACGCCATCAGCAGGTCGTGGGACAGCGGGGATCCGAGGCTCGCACAACTCTCGGCCTGCGAGGTCATCGCATCGTCGAGGCTCACGTCCTCATCGCCGTGAACCACGTCGACCAGCACCGTCATCGGCTGAGTCCCCTCCCCGCGCGTCCGCGCGATCTGCGCATCCGGGGGAATGATGCCCCACAACTGGCATCGTTGCTACCGACATTGCCCCCAGATGGTGCAATCCCGGCGTTCGGTGGGCTTCGGCGGGCGCTGGTGTCCGCCGTGCACTCCGGCGTTGCGCGGCGCTTCGGCGCGCTGGATCCGAGGGGCGCTAGGGCTGTCAGCGGGCTTCGGCGTTGCGCGGGCTTCGGCTGGATCCGCGGCTCGCTCCGGCGCGCTCAGCGGACACGCGTGCGCCCCCGAACCCTCAGCGCAGCTTGTAGTCCTCGAGCAGGCGGCGCGCGATGATCATCTTCTGGATGTCCGCGGTGCCCTCGCCGATCATCAGCATCGGCGCCTCGCGGTACAGCCGCTCGATCTCGTACTCCTTGGCGTAGCCGTAGCCGCCGTGGATCCGGAACGAGTCCTCGACGACCTCCTTGCAGTACTCGCTGGCGAGGAACTTCGCCATGCCCGCCTCGAGGTCGTTGCGCTCGCCGGAGTCCTTCTTGCGCGCCGCCCGCACCATCATCTGGTGGGCGGCCTCGACCTTGACCGCCATGTCGGCCAGGCGGAACGACACGGCCTGGTGCTGGGCGATCGGCTTGCCGAACGTCTCACGCTGCTGGGCGTACGCGACGCCGAGCTCGAACGCACGCTGCGAGACGCCGCACGCACGGGCGGCGACGTTCACGCGGCCGACCTCGACACCGTCCATCATCTGGTAGAAGCCCTTGCCGGGCGCTCCGCCGAGCAGTTCGTCGGCGTCGAGCTGGAAGTTGTCCATGATCAGCTCGGTGGTGTCGACGCCCTTGTAGCCCATCTTGTCGATCTTGCCGGGGATGCTCAGCCCGGGCAGGACCTCGCCGAACCCGGCCGGCTTCTCGATGAGGAACGTCGACATCTTCTTGTAGACCGAGGAGCCCTCCGGGGCGCCGTCGTCGGTGCGGACCAGGACGGCGACCAGCGTGGACGATCCACCGTTGGTCAGCCACATCTTCGCGCCGTTGAGGGTGTAGCCGCCCTCGGCGTTCGGCACGGCCTTGGAGGTGATCGCCGCGACGTCGGACCCGCAGTGCGGCTCGGACATCGAGAACGCGCCGCGGATCTCGCCGGTGGCCATCCGGGGCAGGTACTTGGCCTTCTGTTCGTCGGTGCCGTGCTGCATGATCATGTAGGCGACGATGAAGTGGGTGTTCACGATGCCGCTGACGCTCATCCATCCGCGCGCGATCTCCTCGACGCACAGCGCGTAGGTGAGCAGCGACTCGCCCAGGCCGCCGTACTCCTCGGGGATCACCAGGCCGAAGATCCCCATCTCCTTCATGCCCTCGACGATGTCGGTCGGGTACTCGTCGGCGTGCTCGAGCTCCTGGGCGACCGGGATGATCTCGTTGTCGACGAACTCCTTGACCGCGGAGAGGATCTCCGCCTGAACCTCGGTCAGCCCCTCAGTCTGTGCAAGGCGCGGCATGGTTCCTCCTCGATCGACGGCTTTGTTACCGGCCAGTATCCCCCGTCCCGTGGGCGATCTGCACATCGGGGCCGGAACCGCGCGCGGGGGCTGGTTGCCGCGGCGGTCGGCTGGGGTTGTGGCCCGGGGTCGGCTGGGGGTTGTTCACGTTCTCGGGCGGCCCGGCCGGCGACGTGGTCGTGTCATCGCGGCCGGTGGAGCGCCGCGGTGGGAGTATGAGCGCCGTGCACAACGGCCAGGAGGACCTGTCCAGGTACGCCTGGCTGTCCATCGGCGTGGGCATCGTCGTCTTCTCCCTCAAGCTGTTGGCCTACTACCTGACCGACTCCGTGGGCCTGCTGTCCGACGCGCTGGAGTCGACGGTGAACATCGTCGCCGCCGTCGTGGCCCTGATCGCGCTCAAGGCAGCGGCCAAGCCCGGCGACGAGCGCCACCACTTCGGGCTGAGCAAGGCCGAGTACTTCTCCGCGCTCCTCGAGGGCCTGATGATCCTGGTGGCCGCCGGGTTGATCATGTTCACCGCCATCCCGCGGCTGCTGGACCCCCAGCCCATCGAGGATCTCGGGATCGGCCTGACGATCTCGATCGTGGCCTCGGTGCTGAACTTCGCGGTGGCCACCATCCTGATGCGCGCGGGACTGAAGCATCGCTCGATCGTGCTCCAGGCGGACTCCAAGCACCTCATGACCGACGTGTGGACCTCCGGCGGCGTGGTGGTGGCCGTCCTGCTGGTCGGCTGGACCGGCTGGCTGCGCCTGGACCCCCTGATCGCGATGGCCGTCGCGCTGAACATCGTGCTCGCCGGGCTCAAGCTGATCGGCAGCTCGGCGATGGGCCTGCTCGACGCGTCCCTGCCCAAGGACGAGAACGCGCTGATCGTCGCCGTCCTGCGCCGTCACCAGAGCGAGAAGGTGCGGTTCCACGCGCTGCAGACCCGCGAGTCCGGACGCCAGCGCTTCGTGTCGATGCACGTGCTGGTGCCGGGCGCATGGACGGTCCAGCAGGGACACGACCTGCTCGAGGCCGTCGAGGAGGAGATCCGCCACGTGCTCCCGGACACGATCGTCAACACCCACCTCGAGCCCATCGAGGATCCCCGGGCCTGGACCGACCAACCCCCCGGCGGCGTGACGATCCCCGACGAGGACCTCTGGAACGACGACTGAGCCGCGGGCCGAGGGGTGCCACGCCGGCACCCCGCCGCCCCGGCACCCGCCGGGTCCGGGCACCCCGCCGCCCCGGCAGCCGCTGGGTCCGGCACCCCAGAACCGCCATCAGATCGGCACTTGCTACCGTCGAACCATGCCTGCATCCAAGAGCCCCAAGGACTTCTTCCGCCCTCTCGCCGTAGGGGCGCCCGCCCCGCTCATGGAGATCCCGGCCCGCCCGTCGCGGGCGATCCACTTCTTCGACCCGAGCAACGAGAAGATGGCCGCGAAGGTGCCCGGGATGGTCGGCACCGTCGACGTGCTGCTCGGCAACCTCGAGGACGCCGTCAAGGCCGACCGCAAGGTCGCCGCCCGCGAGGGCCTGGTGCGCATCGCCCAGGAGACCGACTTCGGCCCGACCCAGCTGTGGACGCGGATCAACTCCCTGGACAGCCCGTGGGTGCTCGACGACCTGACCACGCTGGTCCCGGCGATCGGCGACAAGCTCGACGTGATCATGGTCCCGAAGGTGCAGGGCGCTGAGGACCTCCACTACGTCGACCGGCTGCTCGCCCAGCTCGAGGCGAAGGCCGGGCTGACCCGTCCGATCCTGATCCACGCGATCCTCGAGACCGCCCGCGGCGTGGCCAACGTCGAGGAGATCTGCGGGGCGTCGCCACGCATGCAGGGCCTGTCGCTCGGACCGGCCGACCTTGCCGCGGACCGCCGGATGAAGACCACGCGGGTCGGCGGCGGCCACCCCGGGTACCTCGTGCGGGCCGATCCCGTCGACGGTGCGATCGACGCGCCGCGCGAGATCTTCCAGCAGGACCTCTGGCACTACACGATCGCGCGGATGGTCGACGCGTGCGCGACCCACGGGATCTACCCGTACTACGGCCCGTTCGGCGACATCGCTGACGTGGTGGCCTGCGAGGACCAGTTCCGCAACGCGTTCCTGCTCGGCTGCGTCGGGACGTGGACGCTGCACCCCAAGCAGATCGCGATCGCGAACCGCGTGTTCGCCCCCAGCGCCGCCGACATCAAGCACGCGCGCACGGTCGTCGCCGCGATGGGTGACGGCACCGGCGCGGTGATGCTCAACGGGAAGATGGAGGACGACGCGTCACTCAAGCAATGCCTCGTGATGGTGAAGCTGGCCGAGGAGCTGGCCGAGATCGACCCCGAGCTGAAGGCGGAGTACGACGCGATCGAGGTCGACGCATGAGCAACTTCCGGCCGCGCCGCTCCGTTCTGTACATGCCCTCCTCCAACGAACGGGCTCTGGAGAAGGCCAAGACGATCCCCTGCGACGGGCTCATCCTCGACCTCGAGGACGCCGTCGCGCCGGACGCCAAGCCAGCAGCCCGCGACGCCGCGTGCGCCGCAGTGCGCTCCGGCGAGTACGGACGTCGGGAGCTGACCATCCGGATCAACGCCGCCGACACCGAGTGGCACGAGGCCGACATGAAGGCCGCCTGCGCCGCCGGCCCGGACGCGATCGTCGTGCCGAAGGTGAACTCGGCCGCCGAGGTCCGCACGCTGGTGGCCGCGATGGAGGCGCACGGCGCCCCGGAGCGCACGACGCTCTGGGCGATGGTCGAGACCCCCGGCGCGATGCTCGACGCGCACGCGATCGCCACCGCCTCGGATCGGCTCTCAGTGCTGGTCATGGGCACCAACGACCTGGCCAAGGAGCTCTACGCCGAGCACGTCCCCGGCCGCCAGCCGCTGCTGACCGGCCTCGGCCTGGCGCTGCTGGCCGCGCGCGCAGCCGGCAAGGCGATCATCGACGGCGTCTACAACGACGTGAAGAACGTCGACGGGTTCCTCGCCGAGTGCCAGCAGGGCCGTGAGATGGGCTTCGACGGCAAGACGTTGATCCACCCCGGCCAGGTCGCGGGAGCCAACGAGGCATTCGCGCCCTCGGAGAAGGCCGTCGAGGACGCCCAGGGGATCCTCGCTGCGTGGGAGGCAGGTCGGGG
Source organism: Actinomycetes bacterium (assembly GCA_032123675.1). GTDB lineage: Bacteria > Actinomycetota > Actinomycetes > S36-B12 > CAIYMF01 > Prado023. Next base: position 173 of record JAQBEX010000118.1, on the reverse strand, counting down.
CTCCGGCGTGGTGACCTACAACGGCCGGATGATCGAGAACCTGCACGTGGAGTCCGCCGAGCGGATCCTGGCGATGCACGAGGCCATAACAGCCCTAGAAGCCTGACCAAGGCGCCCGCCGCCCGCCGCCCGCAGGGCCGTCCCAGTCACTGGAAGCCGGTCCACTCGATCAC
>JAQBEX010000117.1:0-5542 GCA_032123675.1 Actinomycetes bacterium | reverse complement strand
GCCCCCGCCCGGGGGTTCGTACCCGCCGCCCCCGCCCGGGGGTTCGTACCCGCCGCCCCCGCCCGGGGGTGCCTATCCGCCGCCCCCGCCCGGCCCCTACTTCGAGGCTGGTCAGGTTGCTTCCCGCGCTCCGTTCTCGGCAACGGATGCCATCGGATACGGCTGGCGCGGCTTCACCCAGAACCTGGGTCCGCTGGTGCTCATCGGTGTGGTGCTGGTCCTGACGTCCTTCGCCACGAACTGGCTGTCCCGAGGATTCGACAACTGGCTGCTGAGTCTCGCGGCCAGCGCCTTGGCCCTGTTCATCTCCCTGGTCATCGGTCTGGGAATGATCCGCGCCGCGCTGGCCATTCTTGACGGCCGGCGGCCGTCGGTCGAGGAACTGCTCTCGACACGGGACATCGGGCCCTACTTCGTGGCGTCCATCATCGTCGCGGCGGTCGTCACTGTCGGCTTGCTCCTGTGCATCCTGCCCGGCCTGATTGCTGGGTTCGCCCTGCAGTTCTATGGATACGCGATCATCGACCACAAGGTCGATGCGGTGGCGACAGCCCCACAGTCGAGCCCGACTGGTGCCATCCGGGCTTCGACGCAGGTCGTGTCCGCCAACGTCGGGCCGCTCATCGTGCTGGCGCTGCTGTGCTTCATCCTCAACATCGTCGGCGCCATCCTCTGCGGCATCGGCCTGCTCGTGACGCTGCCGGTCACGGCCATCGCCGTCGCCTACGCGTGGCGCTACTTCAGCGGAGGCAGGATCGCCCCCGTCGGCGCCTGACTGCACGCATCGACAGGGCCCCGGTCAGGTGACCGGGGCCCTGTCGCATCAGCTCCGGGCGGCTGAGCGCAGGACCACGAGCTTGCGCAAACGCCCAGTCACGTGCTCAGGCCTCGTCGGGGCGCTCACCGGTCTGCGCACACACCATCGCCCACAGCGCGGACGGGGCTGCAGAATCCGAGCCGGTCCCCGGCACCCGGACGGTACCTCGCGGCATGCGATCGGACCAGAACGTGCCACTGGCTGCCGGGATGGGCCGGACTCCGGCAAGCCACACGATCGTGTCGGCGCCCTCCTGCGGGGTGCGCAGGATCGGCCGTGTGATCCTGCGGAATGAGGGCAGCGAATCCTGGACTCCGCGCGTGTCTGCCCACCCCGGGTGCATCGCGTGGAAGGCAACCGGATGGCCGGGCAGTCGCCTGGCCCACTCCTGGTTCAGCGCCACCTGCACCCGCTTGGCCCTGGCATAGGCGCGGACCCCGTCGTAGGCGTCGGCGGACATCTGAACCGTGCCGGGGTCCAGCGCCTCGGCGTACATCCCCCCGGAGGAGACGATGATCACTCGCGGGTCCGTGCCCTTCGACAGCAACGGCAGCAGCCGACTGGTCAGGACATGCTGGCTGAGCACCTGGGAGGCGTAGGTGGCCTCGTACCCTTCGGCAGTGCGCTCGTACTGGGCCGAGAGGGCACCTGCGTTGTGGATGAGCACGTCCAGAGCCTCGAAGTCCCCGGCGATCTCATCAGCCACTCTCCGGGCGTCGGTCATGACGTTCAGGTCCGCGATGTACGCGCGCACCGCACGTCCGGTCCCGGCAGCGATCTGCGTCGCCGCCACCTGAGTGCGCTCGTGATCCCGTCCGACGATGGCGACGTCCGCACCCAGCCCAGCCATCTCAGCTGCAGCGGCCCGACCGATGCCGGAGGTCGCACCCGTGATCACCACCCGCCGCCCGTCCATGCGGGGCAGTTGCTCCCAGTCGAAGATCCGGCGGCGGAGTCTGATGCCGGGACTCCCGAAACCGCCGGCAACGCTGACCTCCAGCAGGCCGTCGATCGCACGAGCAACTCCTGCGCGGGCGGGCCCCGTCACGTCCATTCGGCGCTGCCGGCCTGTGCGTGGGCGACGCTGGCCAACTCCGCACGCAGCCCGGCCTCCGACCTGCGCCCGATGATCTGGAAGATGCGGTCCAGCGGCCAGTCCATGAGCCGGCGGGGCCCGTGCAGGGTCAGCAACGCGTCGTAGGTGACCTCGGTCCCGGTGGACGTTCCATGGACCGTGATCGTGTCGAGCAACGTGAACGATCCCGAGGTGGCCCTGAGCACCACGTGGCCGGCCTGCTCGCCCTCCGGTTCGGCACGCTCGATGACCTCGTACTCCAGGGGGATGCTCCTCGGGCCGAACGAGAAGTCCACCGCGTAGCGCGTCCCCACCTGCCCGGGCTCGCCGGAGAGCCGTCGGGCGCTGGTCACCCCGGCGTCCCAGTCGGCGAGGGTTGCGAAGTCCCCGAGGTGGTCGAGCACGCTGTCGGCCGGGGCGTCGGTGATCATGGTGGTGCGGAATCGGGCCATGCTCCAAGTCTGCGGCCATCGGCCGGCCGCCGCACCACGGCCATCCGAGACTGGGCTCGCCCGATCCCAACATCGGCACAACGACCGGCGTGGCTACCCCGTGAAGCCAACCGCAGCAGGTACTTTTCACTCAGGGCCCGGGCGCTCTGCGGAGGGGAAGCCGCAGGTTGCTCGGGCCTAACAATTGTCCGGGGGATTCGGCCACTTCTGGACTGATCACTGGCGCCGGGAACCCGGACCTGAAGCGTGACGTCGACACGCTGCGTCATCCGTGGTTGCGGCAGGGTAACGTTCCGCAGGTCGTCGGACACGGGTCCGCGGGGGGAAGTTCTAGACCATCGGATTGGGGCGGAGCGCATGACTGAGAGCCGAGAGGTGATGTTGACACCCACGGGCCGAGCCAGTCTGCAGGAGCGTGTGGACGAGATCGCAGACGTGGAACTGCCCGCGATGCGCCCTCTTCTGGTCGAGGACGAGCGCGACGAGCGGGTCGTCGCCGACTTCGAACGCCTGCAGGCCGAGCACGACCGACTCGTGGTGCTGCTGGGCACATCGGGGACCCTGGATCTCTCGGAACTGGGCGGCCAGATCGGGCTGGGTAGCCGGGTGGCATTCACCGACGCAGACGGAGATCGTCGCATCGTGCGCATCGTCGACCCGGTCGAGGCCGCTCTCGACGATGAGCGGATCAGCCGCTCGTCGCCCCTGGCGGCGGCCCTCATGGGCCATGAGGTGGGCGACGAGTGCGTCGTCGAAGCACCCGCCGGAACCTGGACGGCGCGAGTTGTCGACGTCGGCGAGGACATCTGAGCACGACCGTCCACAGATCGTCCCTGCCCGGGTCGGGATGAGCCAGGTCTGAGCGACGGTTGGGCCATGACAGCCGACCCGTTCCTGCCGCCCATCACCTGCCCGAGCACCCTCGTCGCGTCATGTGCACCACTTCTCGGGTTCGTCCCGCGCGACTGCCTTGTGGCATTCATCCACGGGGTGCCCGGAAGGCGCTCGCCGGTCATCCTGAGGGTGGACCTGCCCGTCGATGACAGCGCCGGGCCGGCGGCGCGGCAGACCGCCATGAGCATCTACGGGACGGGCGGCGTGGCCGTGGACGTCGTGGCCTGGGTCAGCGCTGAGAACTCAGCCACGAGCCAGGACCTGCCGAGCACCAGCTTCCTGGCACATCTGGCCGAATCCCTGGCCCTGGTTGAGGTCGAGGTGGGCGGAGTGCTGAGCACCAACGGCCAGGTGTGGTGGTCGCAGGCGTGCGACGATCCCGCCTGCTGCTCAGAGCAGGCCACTGCCCTGGACAGCGAACGCGTCACCGCAGTCCAAGCGGAGTACGTGTTCGCCGGCTACGCCCCTCTGGCGGGCCGCGAGGAGCTTGCCACGCGCGTCGCGCGCGACCAGAAGCGGGCCGCACAGGTGGACCGTGCCCTGCACCGGCACCAGGCGAAGCCGGCCCCCCGGTGGCGCGCCACCCAGATCCGCTTCCTCACCACGCTCCTGCTCGAGGTCGGATCCTGCACTGGCACCCCGTCGGCGGCCACACCAGCGAGCACCGCGCGAGCGCTGCGCGCACTGGCCGACATCCGGGTTCGTGACGTCGTTCTGCGTCGGCTTGTCGTCGACGACCGCACCTGCCCAGCGTGCTGGTCGGCCACCGTGGAGGCCCTGTGCGGACTGCTCCGCGGTGCACCCGCCGGCGCCACTGCTCCGGTCGCCACCGTCCTGGCCCTGGTTGCCTGGATGCGCGGTGACGGTGCTCTGGCCACGATGTCGCTGCAGCGGGCGGCCGAGGAGCCCGGCTACCGGTTGGCCGAGTTGGCCGAGCGGCTGATCGTCAGCGGGACGGACCCTGCGATCTGGCGGGAGTCACTGCGTGGATTGTCCGAGTCGGAGTGCCTCGACCCCTCCGGGCGAGGGACACACCCATGATCAGGAGCTCGGCACCACCGCGAGCCGCCGCGCATGGAGAGCGTCAGGGTGCAGGTCCTCAGCCCGTTCCGGATGGGCCATCGGCGCGCTGGACATCCACCCACCGGTCGATCTGCTCCCACTCGTCAAAGAGCCAGGTGGACAGCTCAGGCAGGTCGGTGGGGACCTCGGCGCCCGGGATCTCATGCCAGCGCAGGTGCAGCGTCTTGTCCACGGGGATGGCGTCCCACAGGTCGGCCACCGAGTTCAGGTCGTCCAGGCCGGTGTGGGCCACCACAACCACCTGCACGTCCGGGTTGGCCACCAGCGCTGCCTTCACGCCGCCGGGCCGTGGTGGGAGCAGGTTGACGATCCCCTCGGCGCGCCGAGCCGCCTGCTCACGACCCGACTCCCTGAGTCGCTTGATGCTCAACGTGCGTCGCTTGGGGGTGACGTTTCCGCCCTCAGGGAAGATCAGCAGGGCGTCGCCGGGACCCATCGTGCGGGCCAGATCGCCGATCGCCGCGATCGACCCCTGGCTGCCCGCCGCCCTCGGGTCGATGAAGGCCATCGGCAATCGGTTGAACAGCACGTCCACAACGGGATCCAGCTGCAGCGTGTACTTGAGCACGATCCTCGGGCGGCAGTTCGCGACGAGCAGCTCCTGGACCAGCAGGAAGGAGTCCCCCGGCCCAGCGTGCCTGCTCAGGACCAGCAGCGGGTGCGCCGGACCCTGGCCGTCGTCGCCGGCGACCTCAGGTCCCTCACCCTCGATCCGGAGTACGAAGTACCGACGGGCGAACCAGTGCAGGACACCCAGCATCGACGCGAGCACCCGGTAGTGGAAGCGCACGAACGCCGGCCGGCGCTGGGCCCATCCGAACCCGCTGACCACCCAGGAGCCGAAGAGGACGGCCAGTCCCACCACTTCGAGTGTGAGGTAGATCAGGGCGAATCCGAGCAGCCGCAGGGCACGGAGGGACCCGTTGGCGACGAAGGGCAGCACCACGATCAGGATGATCAACAGCATGTCCCCGACGAGCAGGAAGATCGAGACCACCACGAAGAACAGCGGATCGATCAGCAGGCGGCGCACCCAGAGCGGGGGAAGCGGCACGGTCATGCACCGCCCCGGGACGTGCCGGGACCCAGCAGCCCGTTCTCGGCCAGGTAGTCGGCGGTAGCTGCGCGTGCGGCATCCATGCGCTCGGCAACCAGCGACATGTCGAAGGTGTCGAAGTTGGACCGATCGTTGAACCGGGGGACCATCCCACCGGTCGGCAG
>JAQBEX010000116.1:0-2608 GCA_032123675.1 Actinomycetes bacterium | reverse complement strand
GTTCTGCCACGTCTGGCCCTGATCGGAGCTGGACCAGACATCGTTGAGCAGGGTGCTGTCGCCGGGGATCGGGAAGGCCGGTGGAGGCGGCGGCTGGTTGGGCACGCGCCCCCCGAGGACGTAGACCGTGCTTCCCAGGGTCACTGCCTGGAGACCGGCCCGGGCCGACCAGCGCGTGTCCGATGCGTCAGCATTCTCGAGGACCTGCGTCCACGTGGCCTGCTTGTCCCGGTGCGGGCTGGGACCGGCGACTGCGGCCGGGGCCGCAAGAGCTCCCACCGCGACCAGCGCAGCGCCTGCCCCGAGGATCCGAGCAACACCCATGACTGACTCCTGACGACGCGATTCCCGGTGAGAGTATGCTCTCGCCGACTGTGGGCACCATAACAAGGGGACGAGTCCAGGCCGCCCCCGGGCCAGAGCCGGATCAGCCCTCGCCGGTCAGGGCGCCCAGCGCGGCCAGCGTTGCCCGTACGCGTGACACCTCGTGCGTGCGGAACACGTTGACCTTGCCGAGCGCGGCGAGCACCGCGAAGAAACCCTCGGCGGTCCGGAACTCCTCCTCGAACAGGTCGAAGGCATGGGGCATCGCCTGGCAGATGGGCACCCCGAGCTCGCGCAGGCGGAACGAGGCAAGCAGCAGTTGGGCCTGGTAGCGGGCACGGACCAGCGGATCAGTGAGGTTGGCGTAGTAGAAGCCGAGGCCCGGATCGATGATGAGTTCCCGCACGCCGTGCGCGCGGGCCTGCTCGATCCGCCCGGCGAAGTACTCCGTGAGCAGGCCGAACGGATCCTGGCCGAGGGGGCTGTCGCCGACCTCCCGAACATTGGCTCCGGGCACGAAGCACAGGATCACCGCGGCTTGGTGGGCGGCGGCCAGCTCGTAGGTCTGCTCCAGGTCGGTGCTGCTGGTCAGGTTCACCACGGACGCGCCTGCACTCAGGCAGTCGGCGACCACTCGTGGGCTGTAGGCCTCGACCGAGGTGGCCACGCCCTCGGCGGTCAGGGCCTCGATGACCGGGACGAGCGCGGCGGCCTGGTCGGACTCCCCCACCCTGGCGGCGGACGCGGTGCTGGACTCGGCGCCCAGGTCCACGACGCCGGCGCCCTGGGCACTCATGACGCGAGCCCGACGGATGGCGGAGTGGGTCGACACTGCCACGCTGTCGCGGTAGGTCGAGTCCCGCGACAGGTTCACCACGCCCATGATCAGCGGATCGGCGTCCAGATCACGCTGCACTCCCCCGATCCGCACCGCGGCCACAGGGTGCGCCAGTGAGTCGGCGTGCCGTTCAGCCAGCAGGGCCAGGGAGGTCAGGTCCAGCACGGTCAGCGCCGCCTCAGGTAGCGGGCGAAGAGGAAGCCGTCGTCCTCGAGCAGCTGGGTCAGTTCCATGCGAGTCAGTACTGCCGGTCCCGCGCCAGCTGGCCGTGGCGCCCCCGTGACCAGCGGTGCGAGGGTCAGGTCGATCTCATCGAGCACATCGGAACGGATCATGTCGGCCAGCAGCGAAGCGCCGCCCTCACACGTCACCCGCGTGAGGCCCCGGTCGGCAAGGGCCGTGAGGGCCGCGCCCGGTTCCACACGCTCCGCACCCACGACCACGACGTCGCACCACCGTGAGGCGAGCTGTCGGGCTGCCGGCTCGCTGCGCTCCACGGTGAGGATGATCGGCCGGATCTCGGAGCCGGTGAAGGCGACGTCGTCCCAGTCGAACCGGCAGGTGGCCGAGACCACGGCGAGTGTGGGTGCCGCCGCCAGCCCGGACGCCCTGCGTCGTTCGACCACCTCGGGCTGCGCCCGCACGGCGCTGTAGCGCTCCGCGCGGACGGTCTGGGCGCCGACCAGGTAGGCATCGGCGTAACGTCGGATCGCCGCGAGGACGGCCCGATCAGGTGCCGAGGAGATGGATCGGGAACGTCCGTCCGGACCCGCGATGCTCCCGTCAAGACCCATGACCATGCATGCGCGCACCCATCGGTCTGCGGGCCAGTCGTAGGCATCGTCGGGGGTGACGGGTCGTGGGTCCCCGGGCACCAACCGACGCATGGTGGGGACACTAACAGCGCTCCTCAGGTCGTGCAGGCGCTGCTGTGCGCACCCGCCCGGACGCAATCACCTGGCTGGCACGGCGCGCCTTCGATGAACCCACGACGCCACGGGTCACCATGGACGCGATCGCCGAACACTGGGAGGCCGCTGATGGGGCACACGGGGGACCACGTGGACGACTTCGTGGTGGACATGGTTCTCGACGTCGATGCGAGGGGTATCGACATCGAGGATCTGGCCCGGCGGATCTGCCTTCCCGGGATGGAGATCCTGCGGACCTGGGCTCGCGGGACCATCTGGCTCACGGCACTGGTGACCGCCGATGGTGAGGCCGACGCGATCCGGCAGGTTCGCAGCAGCGTCATCCGCGAGCTTCCGGACACCCCCGTGGGCGCGGTCGCCGCCGTCGTGGCCAGCGTTGCGCTCGGTGATCTCTACGGCCGCCTCGATGAGGTCCTCGGCGACGAGGAGCTCGGGTCGATCGGCGTGCGGGAGCTGATCGAGCGGCACATCGTGGACCGCGCTGACACGCCCATGCAGCAGGTGGACCTCAGCC